>CAKRTZ010000111.1 GCA_934402515.1 uncultured Lachnospiraceae bacterium | reverse complement strand
GTGCTTTCCTTTATGCCGGATTTAAACCGGAAATACGAGCGGATTTATACGATACTGCAGGAGGAACCGGCGCAGTCCATCCGTCCCACGGTGGGGTTTGTCTATGACATGTGTTCTTTATTTATGCCCATGCAGTATGAGGACATTGCCCTGCTGTCCGATGAGGACAATTATCTGGGGAAATTTGTCTTTGACAGGAAATTTGAGGGAAAGGAAGACGATTCCAGTCTCTCCAGACGCTTGTGCCTGAATCGGCGCATCCGGGATTTTCTCATGGGAAATCCCGGGAAAATGGGAAAGTTGTATCCTTATGCCCAGATCTTGACCGGGGAGGAAGGGCAGGGAGAACTCCTTGCCGGAGAAGAAAATACTGCCCGGATTCTGGAACTGATGGCAGGACTGCTGGGGCAGGAAAAGCGGGGCGTGATTTTACTGTCCGGAGAGCAGGGAACAGGCAAGAAATTCTTACTCCGCTATCTTGGTGGACAGATTGGGCAGAGCATTTTAAGCCTGGATTTGCCGCTTATACTGGCGTTAGACTATCATGACCGGGAAGAAATCCTCTATGACGCCATCAGCAAGTGCATGATAGAGGGCCTGTACCTCCATCTGGATCATGTGGAGTACGGGGAGCAAAATAAAAAAGCCGTGCAGGAGGTGCTGGCACTGTTACAGAAATACATTACGTTACTGTTTCTTTCCTCCGAGCAGGAGGAAGTCACGGAGGCGGTAACGCTGGCAACCTGTTTTACTGTGGAATTCCAAAGACCCTCTGCGGGACTGCAAAAGGAATTCTGGGAGTATTTCCGCCGGGAAAAGGAGTTAAACTTTGTGCCGGAACTGGACTTGGATGTGATTGTGTCCAAATATTCCCTGACGCCCAGAGTTATCTGCCAGATTACCGACCAGCTTTCCATAAGCGGGCAGGAGGAAATTGACGAGGAACTGCTTTCTGATGCCATCCGCAGGGAATGTAAGGTGGACTTTGGAAACAAGGCAAAGCGGCTGCAGACCGGCTTTACCTGGGAGGACATGGAGTTAAACCCGGAGAGCGAGCAGGAGCTGAAACGCATTATTTCCTATGCGAAAAACCGGGCGGTGGTTTATGAGAAGTATGGCTTTGGCAAGAAGATGCCCTATGGACGGGGCTTTTCCGTGCTGTTGTACGGACCTCCCGGAACAGGAAAAACCATGGCAGCAACGGTTCTTGCCAACGAACTGAAGTTAGACATTTACCGCATCGATTTATCCCAGATTGGAAGTAAGTATATCGGGGAGACGGAGAAAAATCTTTCCGCTATCTTTGAGACGGGAAAACATGCCAACGCCATTCTGTTTTTTGATGAGGCGGACGCTTTGTTCACCAAGCGGACAGAGGTTTCCAGTTCCAACGACCGGTATGCCAATGCGGAGATTGCCTATCTGCTCCAGAAGATTGAGGAATACGATGGCATTTCTTTTCTTGCCACCAATAACTTAAATAATTTTGATGCGGCGTTCCGCAGAAGAATTACCTTTATCGTACCCATGAATTTGCCGGATGCAGAAATCCGACAGCGTCTGTGGGAGAAGGTATTCCCGGAGGAGATGCCAAAGGATTCCATTGATTTTACCATGATTTCCAAACAGGCAGAACTGTCGGGCAGCAGCATTAAGTCCGCGGCACTGCAGGCAGCCTATCTTGCCGCATCGGAAAAACGGGCGGTTACCCGGATGGATGTAGTGGATGCCATTGACAGGGAATACAAAAAGAATGGAGCCCTCAGCATCCGGCAGGAGCTGATTCGGGGAAAATTATAAAAGGAAACAAGACCAGGTAGATGACCAATGAACATAAGAGATAGAATTTTTGCAACAGAAGAAGTGAATACAGGACGCCAGGTGGAGTTTGACATCGCCAAGGTGGTGTTTGTGATTTTTGTGGCGATGGT
>CAKRTZ010000110.1 GCA_934402515.1 uncultured Lachnospiraceae bacterium | reverse complement strand
TGGTGCGTACCCGCTCCTGTTCCTCCGCTTTATCTTCAATCAGTGCAAATCGCATTCGGTTATCCACTCCTGTCTCTTTTATTATAACAAAAGTCCACCCTTTGGGAAGAGATTTTCAGCGGTGGAAACAGCTCGGGCTATGGAACAATGGTATTTTCACTACATTTGTAAAACAATCACTTCACAACTCTGTAATGTCAGCAGATTTTCTTTTATGGAAGAAACACCGGCTTTGTTGGATAAAACGATCTGTTTTACCGGATATTCCAAAGGAATCTCTACCCTTTCTTTTCCAAAGTTGGCAGCTACCAGAATCCGTTTTTCGCCAAGAACGCGGTAGTATGCCATGACAGAATCGGAATCTTCATAGACAGGAACAAATTCCCCATAGGTGAAAACTTCACGATAAGCATCGGATTTCCGTGCAGCTACCAGTTTTCGATAATAATGTAATACGGAGTTTTCATCCTTTTCCTGATCTGCTACATTGATTTTCTTATAATTGGGATTGACCTTTAACCAGGGCGTGCCGGTGGTAAATCCGGCGTGTTCCTCACCATTCCACTGAACCGGAGTGCGGGCATTATCCCGACTCATCTTCTCACAGACGGACAGCGCCTCCTCATGGGACAGCCCCGCCTCTCTGGCGATATGGTACTGATCGATGGTGCTGATGTCATCGTAATCTTCAATGCGGCCAAAGGACACATTCTGCATTCCGATTTCCTGCCCCTGATAAATAAAAGGAATTCCCCGGAGTAAAAGGCTTACGGTGCCAAGCATCTTCGCTCCGTCGGCATTCCGGGCATATTCCGGGAGAAAACGGGAGACACCTCTGGGCTCATCGTGATTTTCGATGATATTTGCCTCGAATCCGATTTTTTGCACATTCAGCTGGGAATCGGTAATCGCTTTTTTCCATCGCTCAAAGGTGATAGGAGGAGCATCGTACCAACCATGGGCGCCGTCACTTAACATGTGGGCACTGAAGTCAAAAATGGTGGAAAAATGTCCGTTCTCACCAATAAACTGCGCCAGTTCCCCCTCCTTGAGATTAAAGACCTCGCCTACCGTGAAAGCATTATATTTCTCAAAAGTATGATGTTTCAGATCCTCTAAAAGTTCATCGACACCATCTACGCTTTCCACCATTCTCCAGACACCGGTGAGACCATCGGCACCGTCCGGTTCAAAGTCGGGGAAATTCGGGTCCTTCTTAATATTGATAATGGCATCGATTCGGAATCCTGCCAGTCCCTTGTCCAGCCACCAATTAATCATTTCATAAAGCTTGTTGCGGAGAGTGGGATTCTCCCAGTTCAAATCCGGCTGCTCTTTGGCAAACATATGGAAATAGTATAAATCCGTTCCGGGAACAGGCTCCCAGCAGCTTCCGCCGAAGTAGGAACGGTAATTACTGGGGGGATTACCCTCTTTTCCCTTGCGGAAATAAAAATAATCGCCATATTCGCCGGCAGGGTCTTTTAATGCTTTCTGAAACCACTCATGCTGATCGGAGCAGTGGTTGATGACTAAGTCCATAATGAGATACATGCCCCGCTTTTTTGTCTCAGCCAGCAGTTCGTCAAATTCCTCCATAGTGCCGAATTCCTCTGCAATGGCATAGTAATCGGAGATATCGTAACCCTGGTCTACAAAAGGAGATTTGTAGATAGGGGAAAGCCAGATAATGTCTACGCCCAGCTCTTTTAAATAGTCCAGCTTGGAGATAATTCCCCGCAAATCGCCGATACCGTCGCCGTTGGTATCCAGAAAACTTTTCGGATAAATCTGATATGCTACTTTGTCATGCCACCATTTACGTTCCATCATGTGTGATTCCTTTCTGTGGGTTGAAGTATTGTTTAAGTCTTGAGTCTTTGCAATAGTTGTATTATGCTGTCATTATAGGATGAAAATGTTACGATTTCTTGCAATATAATTGCCTGTTATAACACAATTATGCTTTTTGTAACTATTCAGAG
>CAKRTZ010000109.1 GCA_934402515.1 uncultured Lachnospiraceae bacterium | reverse complement strand
TGTTATTCATGTTCATAATATTTCGTTAAAAAGTTTTGCGGTTTATAATCGCAAAACTAATTGATTTTGTTAAAAATGCGGATATATTTTCATACCCATTCACTTCTGAGAATGGAATAATACACACAGTCCACAATTCCCTGATTGTTTCTGTCACCCTGGCGCAGTGTGCCTTCATATTTCATTCCGGCTTTCTCCATCACGCGTCCGGAGTTGGGATTATTGGTGTCATAGCGGGCTGCCACTCTGTTCGCGCCCACTTCCTCAATAAGAAAACGAATGACCTCTTTTGCCGCCTCTGCTGTATAGCCTTTTCCCCACCAGCTGCGGCCAATCACCCAGCCCAGTTCAACGCCATCGATCTCCTCGTTGACCTTGACCACGGAGATATTTCCAATTAACTCATGGGTGTCTTTTAACTCCATTCCCCACTGGTAGCAGTCCTTTTCCTGGTAACCATTCACACAAAACTCCATAAACCCCTTGGAATCTTCCACTGTGGCATGGGTCTGCCAGGTGAGAAACTTTGTCACTTCATCATCCGATGCCCAGTTCTTAAAAACTGTTTCCGCATCCTCCAGTTTAAAGGAACGAAGAATCAACCGATTTGTTTCCAGACGAACGGTTCCTTTATGCTGCATATTTGTTACCTTTTCCTTTCGTAAATTATTCAAATAATTTCTGTTTCTCCATATATTTCTTTAAAAGAAACGCGCAAAAATATGGGAATGTGACGATGGCATCACTTATCCCTACATTTCCTGTAGTAAATTTTATTCCATGCCTGATATCTCCATAAGTATCGTTTTTTATCAACTGGCGCATGGATTTCGAGCGGTTTGTATTGGATTTTACCTCTACAGGAATCAGTTCATTGGCACTGCGGATAAAAAAATCCTCCTCCAGTGTAGAATTTTCCTTTGAATAATAGTACAACCCATAACCCTGTTTTATCAATGCCTCTGCCACAAAATTTTCATAGAGCGCCCCTTTATAAACCCCTAGGTTTTTGTTCGCCCGTAAATCAATCTGCGCCTCGTCATCAAGACTGGCTACCAACAGTCCTGTATCAGAAATGTATACTTTATATTTATCCACATTTACATTTCCTTTTAATGGCAATTCGGGAAACTGCAGACACTCGCACACATTGATAAGTCCTGCATCCTTCAGCCACTCTATGCAGCCCATATAATCTTTTGACCGCCCGCCTTTGGTGACTTTTGAATACTGGAATTTTTTATTTTCTTTGGCTAATTGTGCAGGAACTGATCGATACACACTGAGAATCTTCGCTTTGTCCAATCCTTCCGCATATTTTACAATATCATTTTCGTAGTCTGTTACTAACTGATGCTGTAACGCAAGAGAGCCTTCAAAGGTTCCGCTTTCCACATAACTGGAAACGATTGCCGGCATTCCACCTAAAATGCAATATTCCAGAAAAAGATTGGAAAAAATCCTTTGCTCTGCCTCAGAAAATAGTGTCCCGGAAAGCATGTGGCAAAGCATATCCGAAATGGTTTCCTCCTCATATCCCTTTGCCCACAAGAATTCCTCAAAGTCCATAGAATACATCTGATAATCTGTCTTATAACCAACACTGATGCTGGCGATGCGGTGATATTGTACCCCCGGCAGGGAACCGGAGCATATAATGTCATACCTTCCATCTTCTTTAAAAAATTTAAGTGCCGTTGCTATTTCTGGAAAATCCTGGATTTCATCAAAAAACAGCAATGTCTCACCGGCATCAAAATGCTTGGACGGATCAATCCTGCTGATTAATTTCGTAATATTGTCTGCTGAAAATCCTTCCTCAATAATGACCTTGTAAGCTGGCTCTGTAATAAAGTTAATTTCAATTACATTTTTATAATTTTCTTTTGCAAATCTTCGGATTGTCTCTGTCTTTCCAACCTGCCTTGCACCCTTGATAATCAAAGGATATCTGTCGGGATTCTTTTTCCATTCCTGTAAAAATACATCTGTTTTTCTGGCTAAAT
>CAKRTZ010000108.1 GCA_934402515.1 uncultured Lachnospiraceae bacterium | reverse complement strand
TGACACAGGTGTCAGAATGGAGAAGAAATGGAACAGTTAAACACAAGTTACAAGTACTTAATTACGGGAGGCGCCGGATTTATTGGCTTTCATACCTCCAAGGCATTGCTGGAGCAGGGAGCAACGGTAGTCGGCTTTGACAACATGAATGACTACTACGAGGTTTCTCTGAAGGAGGCGCGCCTGGAGATTCTGAAACAGTACCCCAACTACAAATTCATCAAGGCAGATCTGGCAGATAAAGAGGCGGTTTTTCATATTTTTGAGACGGAAAAGCCGGATATTGTAGTAAATCTGGGAGCCCAGGCGGGTGTCCGTTACAGTATTGAGAATCCTGATGCCTATATGCAGTCCAATATGATGGGCTTTTACCACATCCTGGAGGCGTGCAGACATTATCCGGTGAAACATCTGGTATTTGCATCCTCCAGCTCTGTCTATGGGGGCAATGATAAAGTGCCTTTTTCCACGGATGACCAGGTAGATCAGCCGGTCTCCCTCTATGCAGCCACCAAAAAATCCAATGAACTGATGGCTTATGCTTACAGCAAACTTTATAAAATCAAGCTGACGGGACTGCGTTTCTTTACGGTTTATGGACCTTATGGCAGACCGGATATGGCATATTTCAGTTTTACCAAGAAAATCCTGGCAGGACAGCCCATTCATATTTTCAATAACGGCGATATGTACCGGGACTTTACCTACATTGATGATATTGTAAGGGGAATTTTAAACATTCTGTGCAATCCTCCCAAAGAGGACAAGAAAGGTGCTTCCTACAAGATTTACAACATCGGAAACAATAAACCGGAGAAACTGATGACCTTCATCGAAACCCTGGAGAAATGCCTGGGACAGGAGGCAAAGAAAGAGTATTTCCCCATGCAGCCCGGCGATGTGTACCAGACTTATGCGGATGTCAGCGATTTAATCCGTGACTTTGATTTTAAACCTTCCACCACCATTGAAGAAGGACTGACGAAATTCGTTGAATGGTATCGGGGATATTATAAATAGGAAATCGTATGGAAAAACTGATTTTTCTCACCCTCTCGCTCACCCGTGGTGGTGCGGAGAGGGTGATCTGCAATATGTGTAATGAATATTTCGTCAAACACTACGAGGTGACGATTATCAGTCTCATGGCAGCAAAACCGGAATACCAGCTGGATCCGGCAATTCGCCTGCTTACCATTGATACAAAAGAGGAGCAGTATCAGCAGAATATGCTGGTGCGTTTTCCCAGACGTCGTGCCGGCTTGGCAGAGGCCTTGCGGAATCTACAGAAAGAGGGACCGGTCAAAGCCCTCATTAGTTTTTTGCCGGAGCCAAATTTTCTGGCTTGTAGTTTGAAGGGGAAATGCAACTTCCCGGTGATTATCAGCGTGCGGAATGATCCGGTGAAGGAATATCGGGGAACCTTTCGTCAGACCATGATGAAACTTCTTTATCCCAAGGCATCCGGGTATGTGTTCCAGACCCAGATGGCAAAAGAATATTTTGACTTTTCCACACACATCATGGAAAACAGCACGGTTATCCCCAATCCCATCGCCAGAGACTTTCTGAATCTTGCCCCTGCGGAAAAAAGAAACCGGGAGATTGTGGCAGTGGGACGTCTGGAACCCCAGAAAAACCCGCTGCTCTTAATTCATGCCTTTCAGAAAGTACAGGAAAAGCACCCGGAATATCAACTGGTTTTCTATGGAGAGGGCAGCCTTCAGACAGAGATGGAACAGGAAATAAAGGCACTGGGACTCACCGGGGCAGTGCAGTTACGGGGAAATACCTCCGATGTAAAAGGGGCAATCCGGGAGGCAGCGCTTTTTGTCCTATCCTCCAATTATGAAGGAATGCCCAACGCTCTGATGGAAGCCATGGCACTGGGACTTCCCTGCATTTCCACTGATTGCCCCTGTGGAGGCCCTGCCTTTTTAATGAATAATGGAGAAAATGGCTGGCTGGTTCCCGTGGGTGATGAGGAGGCGCTGGCGCAGCAGATGTGCAGGGTACTGGAAAATCCGGTGCAGGCACAGGCAGTGGGCTGCGTGGCCCAGGAGATTACAAAGCAGCTGGATCCTGATGTGATTTACCGTACCTGGGATGAGATGATACAAAC
>CAKRTZ010000107.1 GCA_934402515.1 uncultured Lachnospiraceae bacterium | reverse complement strand
GCATGGGACGCGGCAGTGTGTCTCCACGATATGCTGGACATTCCCGATCAGATGAAACTTTTTGTGAATGACTACAAGATGCTTTTGGTGGAAGTACGGAAGAATAATCTGAAACTGCATAACATAGACAACAGGGATTTGTTTAATCTGTTGGATATTTTCTTGAATAATAACGAGAGCCGGGTAAAGCGTCGTGAACAGGCATTACACTATGCGAAGGAAAATCAAGTGAACAAAACCGTGGTAATGACTGTGGCAAGTACCGCGAACTGTCAACTGGACTATGAGGAACTTAACAGAAATGGAGGGAAAAATATGTATTCAGTATTTCAGGAAACATGGAATGAAGGAAGAGAGAAGGGCTTATTTGTAGGAAAAATACAAGGTATGATAGAGATGGGACAGGAGTCCGGAATTTCCGAAGTGGAAATTCTGGAACTCCTGGAGAAGAAACTCAATATTTCTGAAGAACAGGCAAAGGAATATATGAACAGGTACAAGGAAGGCACTTTAAAAGAGAGTTTTGAATTTGAACCGTAATACTTAAAAACGCAACAAAAAAGACCTCACTGACGGGATGAGGTCTTTTTTATATTCAGGTGTCAGCAGAACACCCTTTAAAATCTATCTTCGAAAACTTAAGCCATCTTGTTGACAGCAGCAGCAAGACGAGAAACTTTTCTGGATGCAGTATTTTTGTGATATACGCCCTTAGAAGTAGCTTTATCGATAGTAGAAGTAGCGTTTAACAGTGCAGCACTTGCAGCAGCCTTGTCGCCAGCCTCGATAGCAGCGTTTACTTTCTTAACAGCGGTCTTAACACCAGACTTGATCGCTTTGTTTCTCTCAGCTTTGGTTCTGTTTACTAAAATTCTCTTCTTAGCAGACTTGATATTTGCCATGCTCTTTCACCTCTCATTTCCGGAATCACTTTGTATTTCATGTCACATTAAAGCCGGACACGGACGATCTAATGTAAACATACGCTGATTATTTTAGAGGAAGAAACCGGGAATGTCAATACATATTTCTTTATTTTTTGCAAAAAATGTAGGTAACCGTTATCAAACAAATTTAGGCAGAACCGTAACACATTTTATATGGAAAGAAAAGAGTGAGACGGTACAACGAACAGATCGTGAGCAGGGAGGTATGACATGGAAATTCGTACAGATCTGGCTCTGGAGGCACGGGAGGCAGTCCAGGGGCAGGCGGAGGAGATTCGGGGAGTCACATTGGAGGAATCCTATGACCGTGAACTGGAATTAAAGGTGACGAAAGTGGTGATTGAAACCAAAAACGGTGCAAAAATCATGGGCAAGCCAATCGGGACTTATATTACGCTGGAATCCCCGTTTTTGTGTGATGAGGAGGAAGAGCACCATCACAAAATTGCCGGAAAACTGGCAGAGACCTTGCGGGAACTTTTGCCGGAGACGGATGAGGAAAAGTCCATTCTGGTGGTGGGACTTGGAAACCGGGATGTGACTGCGGACGCACTGGGACCTGCAGCGGTGGATCATCTGTTTATCAATCGTCATATAATTCTGGAATTTGGAACCGCGGCATACAACCGGGAACGAATGAACCAGGTGAGCAGCATTGTGCCGGGGGTGATGGCACGTACCGGAATGGAAAGCGCAGAGATCGTACGGGGAGTCACCATGCAGACCAATCCGGATCTGATCATTGTCATTGATGCACTGGCGGCACGGAGTACAAAACGGTTAAACCGCACCATTCAGATTACCGATACCGGAATTCATCCGGGAAGCGGTGTGGGAAATAATCGACATGCCATGACCAGGGAAAGTCTTGGGGTGCCGGTGATTGCCATCGGCATTCCCACGGTAGTGGATGCCGCCACCATTGTCCATGATGCCGTCAAGGACTGGAACAGCAGTACCACGGAATTGCGCAATATGTACGTGACCGGAAAAGACATTGATGCCGTGATTGCCACCTTAAGCCTGACAGTGGCGGAGGCAGTGAACGAAGCATTGAATCTGGACTGACTGCATATATTGTCCTAATAGAAAAAGGGGGCAAAGGTGTGCGGATTTCCGGCAGAAAACTTTCGGTACTGCTTTTTCTGGTGCTTCTGGCAGCACTGGTGATCAGAATTATGGTGTTGCGGTCCGAAGA
>CAKRTZ010000106.1 GCA_934402515.1 uncultured Lachnospiraceae bacterium | reverse complement strand
AGATAGAAATATCCATTCAAATTCTACTGGTATTCTTTTGTCATATAATGTAAACTGAAAGCGAATAGTCACGTTCACGGTGAATCTGCGAACAGTGGCAATGTGACTTTGCAAGGGAGAGAATTTATGTACCAATGTCCTAATTGCGGCGGTGGTTTACGTTTCGACATTGCCAGCCAGAAGCTGGTGTGCGACCATTGCCAGACACAAATGGCACCCTACGATTTCAAGGAATCCGGTGGTGCAGAGGAAGAAACGGAGTTTGAAGTAACAAAATTTATCTGCCCACAGTGCGGTGCGGAGATTGTCAGCAGTGACAACACGGCGGCGGCGTTCTGTAGTTTTTGCGGTGCGTCCACGATTCTGGACAGCCGGATTTCCCAGGAAAAGCGCCCTGACGGTATCATCCCGTTCCAGCTTACCAAGGATGACTGTGTAAAAGCCTATGCCAAGCTGATGAAACATTCTATTTTTGCTCCGAAGGAATTAAAGGACGAGAAGTGTATCGACGGTTTCCGTGGAATTTACATGCCCTACTGGGTTTATCATGTGGTACAGCAGGGACCGCTCAAATTAAAAGGCTCCAAGTCTCACCGGGAGGGAGATTATGACATCACCCGCTATTTTTCCCTGACAGGAGATCTGGATGCTTCCTACGACGGCATCACCCATGATGCATCCACAGAATTTGCCGATGATATCAGTGAAAGTGCGGCTCCCTACGATGTAAAGAAGATGCAGCCCTTCCATCCCTCTTATCTGAGTGGTTTTTATGCGGATACCGAGGATGTGAATCCTGCCCTTTACCAGCACGAGGCGGTGGAGCTGGCAACAGATCTGTCAATTTCCGCCATTGAAAAATGTCCGGAATACCGGAGTTATAATCCTACGGTTCCACCAAGAAATGGTGTGAATGCACTTCCTACCAAGGTGGAGCCGACACGGTATGCCATGTTTCCGGTATGGTTTATGTCTTACCGGAAGAAAGATCGTGTCTCCTATGTGACCATCAATGGCCAGACGGGTAAAATTGCGGCGGATATTCCGATTGATGAGAAGCGTTACGGGATTGGTTCCCTGCTGCTGGCGATTCCGATTTTCCTGTTATTAAATATTCTTTTCACCATGACGGCTTCCAAGGCGCTGTTCATGACTTCGATCCTGACAATTATTACGGCTATTATGGCGATGGTGGAATCCCACACCATGAAGAAAAAAGAACAGGGTGCCTACGATAAAGGGAAAAAGGGATATCGGAAGCGAAAGAAAACGGAAAAGGCGGCATCCTCCTCTCTGGATACCCTTTCTCCTACGGCCTGTATCATCTGTTTCGTGGTATCGATTCTGATGTGGATCATGGCTCCGGTGTCCGATTACTGGTATTACGGCTGTATGCTGGTTTGTATCGCAGTGGTTTTCCTGACCTTTGTGCGGATCATCCGCAATTACAACATTCTGGCTTCCCGGAAGCTGCCCCAGTTTGACAGAACAGGAGGTGATGACCGTGCATAAGTCTTTTATGAAAATAAGTGCGTTTCTGTTTGCATTACTTCTCGGCGGAGCTTCCGCACTGCCTGTTTCCGCAGCAGATGATTCTCTTTCCACGGAAGAACCGGGAGAGGTGGTCATCAGCGATGAGGCCGATCTGTTGACGGATTCTGAGGAAGCGGATCTGTTGGAGATCATGAAGCCCATTACCCAGTATGGTCATGCACTTTTTTACTCCACAAATACTAACGAGTATGATGATACATACGATCTGAGCAAGGCTGCGTATGCCTCCTTCTTCAGTGAATATGACGACGGTGTCATTTTTACCATTGATATGGATGACCGGCAGCTTTGGATTTCCGGTTTCGGCGAATGTCAGTACATGGTGACGGACAGCTATTGCTACACCATTACCGACAATGTTTATACCTACGCAAAGGACGGCGATTATTACGAGTGTGCAGCACAGGGATTTGAACAGATTTATACGGTGCTGCAGGGTAAGGACATTCCCCAGCCGATGCGTTACACCTGTAATTTCCTGTTGGCGATTGCGATTGCACTGGTCATCAATTTCCTGATTGTGACTTCTTATAGCAAGAAGCGGACTCCTTCCCTGAGTTCTGTAAAGGATAGTATGATTTACCATTGTGACATCCATAATCCTCAGGCAACCTTTACCCACGAGCGTAAAGTGTACAATCCGCCCTCTTCCAGCAGCGGAAGCAG
>CAKRTZ010000105.1 GCA_934402515.1 uncultured Lachnospiraceae bacterium | reverse complement strand
TCTTTCTCGTCCGTCAGGAACATGCCGCCGGAGGAGCCGGTAATGATCTTATTTCCATTAAAGGAAATACAATTATATTTTCCGAAGGTTCCGGTCTGTATCCCTTGATAGGCTGCCCCCAAAGACTCCGCAGCATCCTCAATGATCACTGCGCCATGGGCATCCGCGATTGCCTTGATTGCGTTGATTTTTCCAGGTGTTCCATAAAGATGGGCAATGACAATCAGTTTCACTTCCGGATAGGTCTCAAAGGCCTTTTCCAAAGCGACGGGGTCCATATTCCAGGTGTCGTACTCCGTGTCGATAAATACAGGGATTCCTCCCTCATAGACCACGGGATTTACGGTGGCATCAAAGGTCATGTCAGAGCAGAATACCCGATGTCCGGATAATGCCCCTTTTCCAAGTTCGGATTTCCCATAGAGCTTTTCACCGGCAAGCTTCATGGCCAGATGGAGGGCTGCTGTTCCGGCAGACAGTGCCACCGCATACTGACAGCCAACCTTTTCACAGACTCTGCGCTCCAGTTCAATGATATTGGCACCCACGGTGGACATCCAGTTGGTGTGATATGCTTCCATGGCATACTGCATGCTGGTGTCATACATGGTAGGGCTGGAAAGCCACACTTTCTCCGGGAATTTCTCCCACGATTTCTTTGTATCAAACATCTTTCTTTTCTCCCTGGGGATTGTAGGTGGGCACGATTTCCTGCACCCGTTGCCGCACATCCTCCGCTTCATTATTGGCAGCTTCCTTCAAGGCATGAAGCTGTCCGAAGAATTTCATCTCATCAAATTCAATGGGTTTTCCGATATGGATCATTTTGTTAGCAGTATCCTGCAGTCCCTCTTCGTCCATGAGCATTTCCTCATAGAGCTTTTCGCCAGGACGCAGTCCGGTAAATTCAATCTTAATGTCCTCGTCCACCTTATAGCCGGACAGGCGGATCAGATTCTTCGCCAGATCCAGGATTTTCACCGGTTCTCCCATATCCAGCACAAAGATTTCTCCGCCGCCCGCGTAGGCTCCTGCCTCCAGCACCAGAGATACCGCTTCCGGAATGGTCATAAAATAACGGATGATATCCGGATGGGTTACCGTTACAGGGCCTCCGGCCAGAATCTGCTTCCGGAACAGGGGAATGACGGAACCGTTGCTTCCCAGCACATTGCCGAAACGCACTGCCACAAACTTGGTGTCATAATGACGATCAAAGGTCTGGATGATCATCTCACAGATCCGCTTGGAGGCTCCCATAATGTTGGTGGGATTTACCGCCTTATCTGTGGAAATCATGACAAAGGTCTGCACACCGCTGTTTGCTGCGGCGGAGGCCACTTTCCAGGTGCCGAATACATTGTTTTTAATGGCCTCATTGGGGCTTTTTTCCATAAGGGGCACATGCTTATGGGCTGCCGCATGGTAGACAATGTCGGGTTTATAATGGTCAAAAATCCAGTTCATACGCCTGGTGTTGCGCACAGAGGCGATCAGCACCACCAGGTCTAAATCTGCGTGGCGCAGCAATAACTCCTGCTGGATTTCGTAAGCGTTATTCTCATAAATATCTACGATGATAAGCTGTTTGGGATGATGGGTGGCAATCTGGCGGCAGAGTTCGCTTCCGATGGAGCCGCCTCCCCCGGTTACCAGAACGGTTTTGCCCTGCACATATCCCATAATCTTGTCCAGATTGATGGTAATGGGATCACGGCCTAACAAATCTTCCACATCCACATCCCGGATCTTGCTCACATCCACTTCCCCGTTTACCAGCTGATAAATTCCGGGTAAGGTTCGAAGCTTGCAGTTGGTTTCCTGACAGACCTCAATCAGCCCTTTGATAGTAGGTCTGGGTGCAGAGGGCATGGCAATGATAATCTCGTCGATGCTGTGGAGTCTTGCATTCTCCACGATCTTATCCCTGCCGCCTACAATTTTGATTCCCTGTACATACCGTCCCCATTTGTTGGGATCGTCATCGATAATGCACTTGATGATCATGGTGGAATGATAACTGGAATTGATTTCTTTAATCAGAGTATTTCCCGCATCTCCTGCTCCCACGATCATCACGGAGATCACATTCCGTTTTTTATTATACATGCGGTGTCTGGTTTCCCTGGCAAAACGGTAGGAGAAACGGCTGAGCATGGTGAATGCCATCAGCACAAAAGCATAGATAAAATAATAGCTTCTGGGCACCGGGTCATGAAGGATGGCAAGTCCCACTCCCTGCAGGGCTGCACTGACAAAGCATGCCACCACGATGTTCTGCATCTCTGTCACGCCGGCATAAGCCCACAAGCTATGGTACAATCGCAGAATCCAGAACACCACCAGAGTCAGGATTACACTGAAGGGCATCATGTGCCAGACGGAGTTGACGAAATAAGAAGGGATCTCGTTATAATGAAACTCATAGCGGATCCACAGGGGTGCAATACACGCCAAGCAGACCGCCATGATGTCATAGGCGATCAGAAAGCTGCGTCTGGTCATTAACTTGGTATTCATTACTCGTTTTTGAAGATTCAACATACTCTATTCCTGACTTTGTTTT
>CAKRTZ010000104.1 GCA_934402515.1 uncultured Lachnospiraceae bacterium | reverse complement strand
GATTCCCTGGACAGCCCTTATGATGGATATGCAGAATGCGTGAAGGTGGTTTTTGATGAAAAGGCTACCACTATCTCGAATTTGATGGAGCAGTTGTTTGAAATCATCGACCCTTATAGTCTGAACAAACAGGGCGTTGATGTGGGCAAGAAGTACAGAACCGGAATATACAGCGCTTCTGAAAAGCATTTGAAAGAGGCAAAAGTCTTTATTGACCGGCGGGCCGACAGGGATAAAATTGTAGTGGAAGTGCTGCCGCTGACAAACTATGTCAGAAGTGCCGAGGAACACCAGCATCATCTGGAAAGATACCCGGAGGATTGCAGTTACTGCCATATCCCGGATGCAATACTAAATAAGTACAGATAAATTCAACGGAATTTAGAATTCATAATCTGACGAATCGAAATGGAGGTAGGGACAATGATCTGCGTTATTTTTGATTTAATGATGGCAGTTATTATGTTTTTGTTTGGAGTATGGTTTTATAAATCAGAAGGGGAAGCTGCGAAATTTCTGTCTGGCTACAATATGAAATCCGAAGAAGAACGGAAAAAATATGATGAAAATGCCATGTGTAAGGCGTACGGCAAAAGAATGATGTTTATGTCAGTACCGTTTATCCTGGGAACTATTGTAGATATCCAGCATGAAGGAATAGGATGCATAATAGCATGGACGCTATGGTTTGTTATGTTTGTTTTATTGCTTATTGACAGACACAAAAGAGAGCATTTATCTTAATGTGAAAGAGTTTTTTTTATTGACAGTTTACCAGCATCGAAAGGCACCGCGATGGAATATAACAAAAAAATAATTCTGAAAAACGGGCAGGACTGTATCATACGAAATGCGACATACGAAGATGGTCCGGAAATGTCGGAGTTGTTTGTGCTGACACATAGTGAGTCTGATTACCTGCGTTCCTACCCGGAGGAACATCATTTTGATGTGAATGCGGAGAGTGAATTTCTTCAGAAAAGGGCTGAAAGCGACAGGGAAGTCATGCTGTTAGCGGTGGTAGATGGAAAAATCGTCGCAACAGCGGGAGTTTCTGCCCTGGGGAATAAGTATAAAATCAGACACCGCGCGGAGTTTGGAATCGATGTGGTCAAAGCGTACTGGGGACTTGGCATCGGCAAAAGGATGATGAAAGCCTGCGTGCAATGCGCGAAAGCTGCCGGGTATCAGCAATTAGAACTGGAGGTTGTTGCGGACAACCAGAGAGCCATCCAGATGTATCAAAGCATTGGATTTGTGGAATTTGGACGTAACCCCTTGGGATTTATTTCCAAGTATTCCGGTCTCCAGGAACTGGTGTATATGAGACTGGTATTATAAAATTAGTGTATGGTACTTTACACAGGAATGGAGATGGAATGATAAGATTTAACAACGATTATAATCACGGAGCATTTGACTCCATATTGAAAGAGCTGGCGGTTACCAATACTGCAAGCTATGCAGGCTACGGCGAGGACGAGTGGTGCAGAAAAGCGGAAACCATTATAAAGGGACTTATCGCAAAAGACGATGCCCTCATAAAATTTGTTCCCGGGGCAACCCAGGCAAACCTAGTTGTCATTGCAGCGGCTTTGTCCCCGGTTCAAAGCGTGATTGCTGCGGATACGGGACACATTAACTGCCATGAGGCAGCCTCTATCGAAAACACCGGTCACAAAATCCTGGAACTTCCCAATACCGACGGCAAAATCACTGCAAAGCAGGTTGCGGAGTGTGCCTCAGAATATTATGACCAGGATGCCCCGGAGTATCTGACGGAGCCGAAGATGGTGTATCTTTCATTCCCAACCGAAAAAGGAACCCTGTATTCAAAACAGGAACTCAGAGAGATCCATGAGGTATGTATAAAATATGGGATGTATCTTTTTGTTGATGGAGCTCGAATGGGTTATGGTCTGGGCTCGAAGAAAAATGATCTGACGCTGAAAGATTTTGCGGAACTGACGGATGTGTTCTACATCGGAGGAACCAAGTGTGGAGCTCTGTTCGGGGAGGCGTTGGTCATTACGGCACCGGCACTGAAATATCGGTTCAAAGCCTATATGAAGCAAAATGGTGCGGTGATGGCAAAGGGTTGGCTCATGGGACAGCAGTTTTCCCTTATGCTGGAGAGTGGTGAGTATTTTGAAAAAACAAAGCGTGCCGATGAACTTGCCATGCAGATCCGGGAGGCATTCCAGGAGAAGGGGATTCCTTTCTGGGTGGAAAGTTTCACCAACCAGCAGTTTGTCATCCTGTCCGACCAGCAAAAGAACATGCTGGCACAGAATTACTATTTTGAAGAAGGTGGCGTAACGCCCCAGGGTACTGTCGTGCGTTTCTGCACCAGCTGGGCAACAACCCAGGAGGAAGTGGACGCTCTGATTGCAGACATCGCCCAGTTGTAATGCAGAAGAATTCTGACCGGAATTCTGCTTCTGAGAAAATTACAGCCTTTAAAAGAGAAGAAACCTGAAACGTTGTAATCTATGAGCAATATGGTAAAATTAAGAAAAAACAATTGGATTGGAGGAAAATCCAATGGCGCAGTAAGAGACATTGCTCCTGCAAGGGCAAACTTCACTGCGAGAAATTGGCATTTGCTCCGCAAACAAGGAGGAAAATCCTCTGCTCCTGCAAAGGCAGTCGCATTTGCTCCGCAAACAAGGAGGAAAATCCTCTGCTCCTGCAAAAGCAGTCGCATTTGCTCCGCAAACAA
>CAKRTZ010000103.1 GCA_934402515.1 uncultured Lachnospiraceae bacterium | reverse complement strand
GCCTGTGAAATATCTTCATACCCTGGCTTTGGAACAAAAGGAAAATGCGAAACACGGAGAAACCACCTTCCCCGTGCAGAGATATATTACCAATCTGACGGAACCCGGGCAGGTGGTCACCACCCACTGGCATGAGGAAGCGGAGTTTACACTGATTACCCGGGGCGCATGCCTCTACCACATTGATCTGGTGGACTACGAGGTGCAGGAAGGGGATCTATTATTTATTCCGCCATTACTGCTCCACTCTATTTCTGCAGATCTGAGGGAAAAAGCAACATCAGAAACTTATGTGTTTCACATGAATTTTCTGGGCGGAAACTCGGCAGATGTCTGTTCCATCCGCTATTTCAAACCCATTATGGACAGAGAGATCACCATGCCCTATCTGATGAAGAAGGATCACCCGGCATATGCCTCTCTTCTGGAGATTTTCCAACAGACCCATGCTCTGTATGAAGAAAAACCGGCAGGCTATGAACTGGCTTTGAAGGCGTTGCTTTTGCAACTGTTTTTTGTATTGCTTCAGTACAGCGAGAAAAACACCTCCCCGGATCTGGGCAAAACCTCGGACAAACTGAAACAGGTGCTGGACTACATCGAACTCCACTATACCGAATCCATCACCGTTTCTGAACTGGCCAGACTTTGCCATTTCAGCGACTATTATTTCATGCGCTTTTTCAAAAAGCACATGAACATGACCTGCGTGGAGTACATCGTCAGCCTGCGCCTGGAGAAATCCGTGGAACTCTTTAAGGAGGGCAACACCTCCATCCTGGATGTCTCCCTCTCCGTAGGCTTCCACAACCTCTCCTACTTCCACCGCGCCTTTAAGAAAAAGTACCACATGACCCCACTGGCGTTTATTAAGGATTTGGAATAGTTGTGTTATTTTTTATCAATACTTAAAATCAATGCTTAAAATTCTTAAAATAGTTGTCTGTTTTTGGCGTATATGGTAAAATTTACATATGTATATGTAATGGGATATATCAAACAGAAAGGAGGTTCTATTTGAAAAGAAAAGCGTTATTAGTATTGGGGCTGTCAGTTACACTGGCTTGTACGAATGCAATATCGGTGTATGCTGCCGGGGGAGGAAATCACCGTATCGAAACCTATCGCAGCAATAATAACAATGTGGTAGCTGCAGGTAACGAACATACTGACATAACCGGTGATGTATCCGTAACAGGAGACGGTGAAATTGCTGTAAAGACATCTGGCAATGCCGTACTCAACCTGAAGGGCAATGTTTCCGTGGAGGGTGATAGGACTATAGGTGTTGAGAGTAGTTACAACTCCTCTGTCAGCGTGGATGGTAATGTTTCCGCAAGTAGGGGGGCAGAGTACGGTGTTAAGAGTTATGACAGCTCCTCTGTCAAAGTGAGCGGAGATATTACAGCAGAAGGTGAAAAAACCACAGGAGCAAGTGCAAGAGACGCTTCCAGCAGTGTCACAGTGGATGGAACGGTCAAGGCAGCTGGTTCACAAGCCACAGGCATATACTCGGAGGGAGAGGTCACCGTAAAAGGGAATGTAGAGGTTGACGGAATAGGTGCTAAGGGGATAAATTCCACCCAGGGAGTAGTCAATGTAAACGGAAATGTCAAAGTCTCTGGAACCAAAAGCAACAGCGGTGATGAAACGGTTGGCATTTCAGCGAGTAGTTCAGAGGTAAACGTTAAGGGCGATGTGACTTCCGATGGCAAAGGAATCCATATTATTAAAAGTTCTAGCTGGAAAAATTCAAAAGTAACTGTGGACGGTAGTGTTACTGGCAGCTCAGGAGTTGTAATCAATAATGGTTCAGATGTTACGGTAGGTGGAGCTGTTACAGCAACGGATGGAACGGGACTGGATATTACACTGAATCAACTTACAGAACAAGGGAAAATCAACCTGGGAACACTGAACGTAAAAAAAGAGGGCGAGACAGCGATTCTTTTAGATGTAAGTAAGGTAAGCATACATGACATCGATGACTTTATACAGGCAATACCGGAAGTTAATCTCTTCGAAATCAATGTAAAGCAAGGTGACTATTTCGGTATAAAGGATGGTACGGACGGGGATACCATTAAAGGAACAGGCATCTCAAAGAACGAGGCAGCAGATAAAATACTGAAACAGAAGGTCAACTATCATTTAAGAGCAGAAAATACATCTAATGCCACCATTTCCTTAGAGCACACGAAAGCTACAGAGGACACTACTGTTAAATTCTATGTGAAAGCAGTGGATGGCTATCAGGTAAAGGGCGTATCTGCCGGGAAAGCCACGGTAATCGACAATGGGGATGGCTCCTACAGCATCATCGTACCGAGAGGCGGCGGTGTGAATATCTCAGCCATCATCGAGGCGGTCATGAAAGAAGAACAGGGTGGACAAAGCGCAGCATCCAATGGAGAGAATACGGCGGCCGTTGAAAAGTATTCGGCATCCTTTGTAAAGTATGCAGCAGGACAGAAACAGGCACAACAGCTCATACAGAGTGTCGCACCGGGTGGAAACTGTGTAGTGGAATTAGAGGATTTTGTCAGCTTTAACAGAAAGACCCTGGAAGCTCTGGCGAAAAGACCGGATGTATCCATGACAGTTATTTATAAATGGAACGGTGTCAAATATAAAGTAACCATTCCGGCAGGCTACAATGTGCTGGATTTGCTGAATGAGGATGGCTATTGCGGATGCTTGTATCTGAATGCCATATTCGGTTCAGAAGTGGTAGAGTAATCATAAATTCCTATAGTTTGAAACAAAATGGCTGTTACACCGGAGAAAG
>CAKRTZ010000102.1 GCA_934402515.1 uncultured Lachnospiraceae bacterium | reverse complement strand
TCCCTCCAGGCGGCGGGAGAGGTGTGGAAATATTCCCGGAACGCCTTATAAAAGTTACTGCTGTTGCTGTAACCCAGCATATAGGCGATTTCCTCCATGGTGAGCGTTGACCCCTTCAACAGAGTCAGCGCTCTTTCCATGCGCAGCTTTAGCAGAATCTGGGAAAAAGTCTGCCCGGTTTCCTCATGCAGCACCTTGGAAATGTAATTGGGATGATAGGAAAAAACCGCCGCAATCTCTTTCAACGACACCGCATCGGTGTGGTCGTTCATGTATCGGATAATTTTATCCGAAAGACGGCTTTCCGTGGAGGGTGGCAGCTGCCCCTTGTAAATCCGCGCCGCGTAGGTGAGCATGGTCAACACCAGCAGTTTTAAAAGTTCCTGGGAATCCGCTTTTTTGTTGGCATATTCGATCACCATCATTTCCACCAGGTTCCGCACATAGGAATCCTTCCCGAAAGAAAGATGGATAAACTCATCGGAAAATTCATTCATTTGAGGTGCCAGGAAAAAGCGGAACAGCCCGGAATTGGCAGAAATGGCAGGTAAAAAATTGCGGAAAAATGCCTCTCGACGTATCAGCACTTCCACCAGAATCAACTCCCGACAGCTCCGCCCTTGCAGGGCATATCCCGCAAAAGGCTGTCCGATATAACATTCCCCCTGGTGCACCGTCAACTCGTTGTCGTACTTATAACTGAACACATCAAATTTACACTGGTACGCATATTTGATGAAAAAATAGTCCTGCCGGTGGAAAAACTCATGGATTTGATTCCCCATGCGGACACAAATCATGATGTCCTCATCCTCGGAGCCGGGCCAGCGGTACATTTTTTCCTGCTCACTTCCCACCGGCACATCGTAAAATACCCAGTTTAAGGAATCGTACTGTGCCCGCAGGGTCTGCAGTGCGTTCCAAAGGACGGGACTGGCTGTGGTTTCTGTGATGCACTTGCCGTTTTTCTTTTCTGCTTTTTCCGTTATTTCAGGTTGCTTTCCCATGAGCAGTTCCGCGCCTCCTTTCCCGTATTTCTTTTATCTTACCCCATATCCTACTGCAAAATATTAGAATGTGCCATAGCAAAACTTAATATTCAATGGTGCAAAATAGAAAAATTTGGCTAAAATAGGCATTAGGTTACATCCAAAGGGGAGACTTCTATGCACAAAAAAATGAATGAGGCAACACAAATTTATGATGAGAGCGGTTCCTGCGGAAAAGCGATTCTATGTGCTTATGCGGATGAGATCGGGATACCTAAAGAAGTAGCGGCCCGCATGATGGACGGCTTTGACGGAGGGTACGGAGATTGTGGTGAGATGTGCAGCGCCCTGTCTGCCATTACCATGATTTTAAGCTGCAAATGCTGTAGGGGTGACGAGGAAAGCCGCCATGTGACCTGCGGAAAAATCAAGCAGGCCATGGAAATGTTTGAAAAGGAGTACGGCGGCATCAAGTGCAAGGACATCCTGAAGGGCTGTGACCCGGAGCAGGCCTCCTGCCGCATGAAGGTAAAAGATGCACTGCTGATTTTAGATATACTAATGCCGAAAGAGGACGAACAAGATGAATGAGAGACTATGGGGAATCCTGACAGATTCCTTTACCAAAATTCTGGTGCCGGGACTGACGGTAACCATTCCGCTGACCGTTATCGCCTTTGCACTGGCGATGGTTATCGCTGTGGTGGTTGCCCTGATCCAGTTTGCCAATGTAAAGATTTTAAAACAAATCTGCCGTTTTTATATCTGGATTATCCGTGGCACTCCGCTGCTGGTACAGTTGTATGTGATTTTCTTCGGACTGCCGAATCTGGGAATTATGATTGACCCGTTTCCATGCGCGGTCCTGGTTTTTGCCATCAACGAAGGCGCCTACTGTGCCGAAACCATGCGTGCTGCCCTGGAATCCGTACCCAACGGACAGATTGAGGCAGGCTACTGCGTGGGTATGAGTTACCTTCAGATTATGTGGAGAATTGTACTGCCCCAGGCGTTGCGCACCGCCTTCCCACCTTTGATGAACTCCCTCATCGGCATGGTGAAGGACACTTCCCTGGCGGCAAATATCACCGTGGTGGAAATGTTTATGACTACCCAGCGGATCGTGGCGCGCACCTACGAACCTCTGGCTTTGTACATTGAGGTTGCCCTGATTTACCTGATTTTCTGTACCGTACTTACCCGGCTGCAGCGTGTCATCGAGCGCAGGCTCAACAGCTACACCCACCATCGCGACAAGTAAGAGGAGGTTCCTATGTTAGAGGTAAAAGATATACATAAATCCTTTGGGAATCTGGATGTTCTCAAGGGTGTGGATTTAAATGTTGACAAAGGAGATGTCATCGCCATCCTGGGGCCCAGCGGCTCCGGTAAAACCACATTGCTGCGCTGCATCAATTTTCTGGAAACTGCTGACAGCGGTGAATTGATTTTTGACGGGGAAACATTCCGGTTCGGTCATATCACCAAAAAGGACATCACCCGCCTGCGGAAAAAAACCGCCTTTGTATTCCAGAATTATAACCTGTTTTTAAATAAAACCGCACTGCAGAATGTGACGGAGGGGTTGATTGTGGCCCGGAAAATGCCAAAGGAAAAAGCAGTGGAAATCGGCAAAAGAATGTTGGACAAAGTGGGCATGTCAGAACGGTATGACTATTATCCCGACCAGCTTTCCGGCGGACAGCAGCAGCGTGTAGCCATTGCCAGAGCCCTTGCCACCGACCCGGAAATTATCTTTTTCGATGAGCCCACATCCGCCCTTGACCCGGAACTTATCGGCGAAGTGCTGGCTGTCATGCAGCAGCTTGCAAGAGAAGGAATGACCATGCTGGTAGTCACCCACGAAATGTGGTTTGCCAGAAATGTATCCAATAAAGTCATTTTTATGGAGAACGGAAAAGTAGTGGAGGCGGGTTCTTCCACCGACTTTTTCCAGAATCCAAAAGAGGAACGTACAAAGGAATTCCTGCGTACCACAAGCGAAAAAGTGTAATAGCAAAACAAGGAGGATCGATTATGACAAAATTAACCAAGAAATTAGGAAGTATCGTATTAGCAACTGCTATGATGGCTGGTGCGCTCACCGGCTGTGGCAAAGCCCAGAACACTGAAGAGGGCGATAAGCTGGCCCGTATCCAGGAAAAAGGCGAGATTACCGTTGCCATGGAGGGAACCTGGGCACCCTGGACTTACCACGATGAGGACAACAATCTGGTAGGCTTCGATGTGGAAGTGGCACAGGC
>CAKRTZ010000101.1 GCA_934402515.1 uncultured Lachnospiraceae bacterium | reverse complement strand
CTCCGCACAACATGTCTGGAAAAATATTGGGATAAGGATGAGATGAAGTTCCGCATGGGACTTTGTGAAGTGGCAAAGAAATATCTGGGTACACAGTACCGTTGGGGCGGGCGCAGTGGCGCCGGGATTGATTGCAGCGGTCTGGTTTCCACTGCCTACCGCCGTTGCGGGATTCATATTTACCGGGATGCCAAAATTGTGGAGGGCTGGCCGATGCGCCAGATTACCTTAGAGGAGGCAAAGCCCGGCGATGCCCTTTACTTCCCCGGACATATCGCTCTCTATCTGGGCAATGGCTCCTATATCCACTCCACTGCCCGTGCCGGCTCCAATGGGGTGGTCATCAACAGCCTGAACCCAGAAGATCCGGACTATCGGGAGGATCTGGTAAAGAGCCTGTACGCAGTGGGCACTATTTTCTAAATAGACTTAGGTGCAAATAATTTTCTGCACATCCACAACTTTCTTTTCATCCAGGGTCAGAATCTGAAAGCCCCGTTGGATATCAGGTAAGTGAGGATAAATTGCCATGCCGGTGATGCTTGTGGTGTCACCGGCTTTTTGTATGACAGGCTCATCCGGGTGTAGATGTCCATGAAGCGTAATATCTGCCCGTTCCTGCAAAGTTTCCCATTTATTTTGATTAAGCAATACTTCCGGTTGATGATGCAATAATGCAATCTGGCAAAGGTCCGGCTGTCTGGTGTCCATGCGCCGTATTTCCGCATCCAACACAAATCCATCGTCAAAATACTCCAGAGAGGTACGGGAGCAGGTTTGAAAGCTGTAAAAGGCATAAGTCATGCCATCTTTATCAATGAGGTCCGGCGTTTTTCCCCGATAGATATCCTGAAGAAAATCCCGATAATGTTCAAAGCCCGAATTGCTCCAGGGCGTATCCGCGTCGTGATTTCCGGGGCAAAGATATACCCGTGTGACGGGGAGACGCATCTTTTTATATAAGGTCTCAAGAAAACTCCTCGCCTGCCGGAATTCCTCCGGTGCACCATGACTGGTAAAATCTCCTGTCACCACCAGCGCATCAAATTCATGGGGTAATGCCACGGAAAAGAGTAGCTGTTCCACTCTCTTGTAGTAAGCACTTTCCTGTCTCTTTTCATTATTAAAATACAAATCCGTCAAAAATAAAATCTTTAGCATGTCCGTCAATGCTCTCTGAAAGTGTAAAGCTTTCTCTACTGTTTTATGTCTGTTTTTATTCGCCCCCATTTTATCACAACATATGGATTTGACAAGTATGTAACCTTTAAATAGTGCTATACTAGGGATAGTGATGGAACTGTTCCTGGGAGGGATTTACATTGAAAGACTGGATATCCTTATTTTGGACTTATGAATCGGAAATTCCTGCGGGAAAAGGCTTTTCCCATTTTGGAATGGCACATTTATTATGGCTGGGCGCACTGCTGCTGATTTCCGTGGTGCTACTGCGGCTTTCCGCAAAGCGGGGCAAAGTTTCTGGCGATAAGCTGGCACGGTTTCTGGGGTGGAGTCTGCTTGGAATGGAGTTGTACCGGGATTTGGTGCTGACGCTGATTGGACATTACGGGATTTACGAATTGCCCTTGCATTTATGCTCTCTGGCTGGATTTCTCTGCACCCTTCATATGCTGTTTCACCTGGAGTGGATGGGGCAGGTGCTGTATACACTGTGTCTGCCCGGTGCCATGGCAGCACTGCTTTTTCCGGACTGGGTGGCTTACCCGGCAATCCATTTTATGACCATACACGGATTCGTCTTTCACGGAGCTGTGGTGTTATATATCTGCCTTGCCCTGGCAAGGCGGGAAATCGTTCCGTCCCTGGGGGAATTGTGGAAACCTGTGGTTTTTCTCTGCGTGATTGTTCCCCCGATTTATATTTTCAACAAACTCGTGCATGCCAATTATCTGTTTATCAATGTGCCTTCTCCCGGCTCTCCCCTTGTGCTTTTGGAGCAGTGGTTTGGCAATCCTGGATATCTGGTGGCGTATGTAGTTGTCATTTTTCTGGTGATGGCAGGAATGGATGTGGGATATGTGGGGTGGAGAAAGATAAAGAAAAAGCGGTGATTTTGAATCCGTCTATTTCATACTTCAAGAGCCGCCTTTAGTTCGTCCATACTGGAATATCTGGGTGCATTCGGAATAGTGCTGATATATGCGAAAGGGTGTCGTTTTTTAGCGGCACCCTTTCACATTATAAATCATCCACAGTCACACATTTAATTTCCGTAAACTGTTTTAATTGTTTATCGTTCGTAAGGAAAAGATTACACCCGGTTACACAAGCTGTTGCCAGTTGCAAAGCATCCATTGCTTTAAAGTTCTTATACTGTGCACGGATCTGCGCAGCCTTCTTCGCTATTTCCTGGTCCACTTCTACTATTTCCATATCCAACGTATCAACCAGTCGATGGAAACTATCTATATATGACATCTTCTGATTGCGATATGGAAACACAAAGTACTCAGCCATTGTAATTACAGAAGTCAGAAACTCTTTATTTTCCCGGTATCCTTCCTCAAAAAACTGTTTCATATTATCAAAATATTGAGGATTATTGCTATCCTTTTCAATGAAATATATGAAAGGTGCAGTATCCAAGAACACCTTGTTATAATCGGTCATCCACACGCATCTCCTTCATGTACTCATCGACATTGCATCCTCTTTCACTGGAAACCACAAAACTGTCCCAATCAACAGAAGGTTTTCTTTTTTTCTTCTTTGGCTGTCCTAACAGTGTCACAATGACCTCTGTGCCATCATACTCTTGTATATCATCATCAATAATAACTACATTTCCCTGTATTCTGCCTTTAACTGCTGCTAACATAGTGACACCTCCTATCAATATCCTTTATTTATAGTATACCATAAGATAGTTCTTTTTCTACTTAAATAAATTATTTAGTCGTTCTCTATTTTAATGTACTTCTTCCTAGTATAGATTCTCTATATTTTTACGGCAAGTGCCTATCTTACTACATAAACCAGCATTCAAAAATTCTGGTATCAAACTTGATAATGCAAAACCAGGACGCGGGGAAATCACCCGCCTCTTAACAGATACTAAAAACAGAGAGCGGGGAAATCACCCGCTTTTTAACAGATACTAAAAAGCAGGGCGCGGGTGCAATCACCCGCCTCTTAACAGATACTAAAAAAACAAGCTCCATTGGAAGCTTGTTTTTAGTATCTGTAACAGAGAGCGGGTGATGGGAATCGAACCCACGTATCCAGCTTGGAAGGCTGGTGTTCTACCATTGAACTACACCCGCAT
>CAKRTZ010000100.1 GCA_934402515.1 uncultured Lachnospiraceae bacterium | reverse complement strand
CAGCCCTCCCTTAGTTAACCAGGGAACGCAATCCGTCTTTGGTAAACAGGTTGATTTTTTCTCTCTTCACCTGTAAACGAATCTTGGCACCATTTTCCAAAATGTCATCAATCTTGGACTCCTGAATAATCTCAACACGCTCTCCCGTGTCAAGGGACACAATGTAATGTGTATTCAGTCCAAGAAACGTACTATATTCAACTGTTGCTCCGATTCCTTCCTTGTCACTTGGAACAATCTCAAATTCCTCAGGACGAATGGATGCTGTCAGTTCTGTTCCATCTTCAACACCGCGAACCATAGTCGTCATGTTTACATAATATCCATCATTAAACACAATTCCTCTTTCGCCCTGTTCTTTCAGCACTGCCTTTACAGACAGGACATTGGTTCTTCCAATAAAGGTTGAAACAAACAGATTTGCAGGACGCTGGTAAAGCTGTTTTGGTGTACCAATCTGCTGGATTACACCACGATTCATAACTGCAATACGGTCTGAAACCGCCATTGCCTCTTCCTGGTCATGGGTTACATATACGGTTGTAATTCCCATCTTGTTCTGGATTTCCTTGATAACTTCACGCATCTCTACACGAAGTTTGGCATCCAGGTTACTGAGAGGCTCGTCCATCAAAAGCACACTTGGCTCGATTGCCAATGCTCTTGCGAGAGCAACTCGCTGTTGCTGTCCACCGGAAAGCCGCTCCGGAAGGCGGTCTTTATATTCATCAATTTTCATTAACTCCAAAAACTTCTGTGTACGCCGTTCAATTTCCTCTTTCGGCAGTTTCCGGTTCTGGAGACCAAATGCTACATTTTTCTTTACGGTTAAATGAGGAAAAATTGCATAGTTCTGGAACACCATACCGATATTACGTTTTTCAGGTGCCAGGTCATTGATTCTCTGGTCATTAAAGAGAAAGTCTCCGCCCTCAATACTATTAAATCCGGCTATCATTCTCAGAAGTGTCGTCTTTCCACAACCTGACGGTCCCAGGAGGGTGAAAAATTCACCCTCCTTAATTACAACCGAGAGGTCGGGAATGATTACGTTGTCTCCGTATTTTTTCAGCGCATTTTTTATTGTAATCTGTACTTTATCCATCGTTCACATTCCCATTTTCTTGTTTGATTTTTTGTAGCTTATTTCTGTTTTGTTATTTATTTGGTTTTGTATAACTCAGTCCAGTGATTCAGAATTTCTTCCTGGTTCTTAGCAAGAGCCTCGGTATCAGCGGATTTATAATTGATGGTATCTAATGCAGGCAGCCACTCGTTTTCAATGTCAAGATTTGCATTTGCCTGCCTTGCACCACACTCGTTGTAAATCTTCTGGCACTCATCGCTGTCTAAGAAATCCATAAACAGTTTTGCATTGTCCAGGTTTTTGCAGCCCTTGATGATGGCAGAACCGAAAGAGATACCAGTTACACCCTCGGAAGGATATACAATATGAACACCCTCTGCACCTTCACTGAGCATCTGTACACATGCAGGTTCATAGGTCAGACCAACGGTGTACTCACCATTATAAACACCCTTATATACTGCAGAAGAACCATCGGTAATTACCAGATTATCCATCAGTTTGTCAATGTAGTCCCATGCCTCGTCATTATCCCAGCCGCCGAAGTCGGTTAAGATACACTGCAACTGATTCCATGCACTACTGCTGGCTGTAGGGTCTGCATTTGCAACCTGACCTTTTAAAGCAGGATTCAGCAAATCTTCATAGCTTGTGATGGTCACACCGGATTTTTCCTCCAGTTCATCATTTACCCATAAGCAGGGAATCTGGGTATCGTGGAAGGTAATAACACCGGTAGTGTTTTTGAAATCATCCGGTAATTTATCATCGTTTTTGCAGACATAAGTCTCAAACAAATCACCGTAGGTCAGGGAGTCTGCATATACCAGACCACCAAACATAATGTCGCCCTGCGGGTTATCAGCCTCTGCCTGGATTCTGGTCTTACACTCACCTGCACCAGCCTGTGTATAGCTGATATTGATATTCGGATATTTCTCCTGGAATGCGCCTACAATCTCGTTGTACTGCAAGTCACTTACTGTTGTGTAAATATTTAAATCACCACTTGCATCTACAACTTCTTCCTCGGTAGACTCCTCTGCTGTCTCTGCAGGGGTTTCTGCAGCTGCTGTGCTTTCAGCCTCTGTGGTCTGTGCGGGTGTTGCCTCAGCGGTTTCGGTAGAACTACTGCCACATCCTGCCAGTAAACTTGCTGTCATTGCTGCTGTTAATAAAAGCGCCATCTGTTTCTTCTTCATTTTGTTTCCTCCTGTGATAAATAAATTATATAGTTTTAAGATTGCCTTAAAAACTTCTCAGTTATCTCACGGTTCGGGATTCCTGCCCGTCCGCCCTGTTTCTCACACTTAAGAGCCGCCGCTGCACTGGCAAACTGTAAACAATGTTCCACATCTTTGTCCTTGAGCCAGCACGCGAGAAAGGCACCATGGAAGGTATCTCCTGCTCCTGTCGTGTCCACTGCTTTTACTTTAAAAGCAGGCATATGCTTTACTTCTCCATCCTTGATATACAGACATCCCCGATTTCCCATGGTCGCTGCTACCACCGTTGGCCCCATCTTAGCAAATTTAAGAAGAGCCTTTTCCATGGTTTCCTCTCCGGTAACCCGGCAGGGATATTTCTCATTCGTTATGAGAATGTCAGCCAAAGATGCGAGTTCCAGATTTTTTTCATTTTCTGCCTGCATGGAACAGGCATCCAAAGAAACGGCAACTCCCATTTTCTTTGCCAATTTTGCTGCTGCTAATGCATTGGTATACTGTGTTCCATCCAAGTGTAAAATTTTGGCTTTCTTTAAGTTCTCTATGAAATTGTCAGTCCATTCCAGATTCGGCAGTTGGTCTCGATAAGGAAATTTTGTCCGACTTCCATTTTCAGGATTTACCATCACATAGGAAGTAGAACTTCGTCCCTCTGGAATTCGTTTTACCAGACCGGTGTATACTCCTTCTTTTTTGAAACCCTCCAGAATTTTATCTCCCACCTCATCATCGCCGAGATTTGCATAAATTCCTGTTCGGGCACCAAGTCTGGATGCGGCAACCATTGCCGTTGCCATCGCACCACCACCCTGAGAATCATCAATGTCTAATATATGAGTCGAACCATCCTCTTGCGGATACTGCTCTACAATGCAGCTGAAGTCTTGACAACAGTGACCGATTCCCCAGATTTCTGCAACCACTTGAATCTTCCCTCACTTTCTAGCCATACAAAGTTTGGCTTTTTTTACAATTTCTTCTGGACTCAGTCCATATTTCTTTAAAAGTTTCCAGGTATCGCCGGAATGGCCAAAGCAATCCTCTACTGCTACCATTTCCATGGGGGTAGGCTCATGTTTTGCCAGCACCTCTGCGACTGCCGAACCCAACCCACCATACCG
>CAKRTZ010000099.1 GCA_934402515.1 uncultured Lachnospiraceae bacterium | reverse complement strand
AGGATGTCCGGCAGATTATCGAAAAAAGACTGAGGGAGGATGCCTATGACAAGCTCATACAGGACATATTATGTCAACCAGAAAACCGGGCGTGACACCAACGACGGGCTGACCATGGATTCCCCCTTTGCCAGCCTTTTTCCTATAAACAGACTGACCCTGTACCCAGGCGATAAGGTGCTGCTGGCCAGAGACTCTGTTTTTGCAGGACAGTTTCTTCATATTAAAGACAGTGGAACCAAAGAACAGCCCATTGAAATCAGTTCTTATGCCCCGGAAGGAGAGGAGGAGGGAAACCTTCCCCTGATTGCAGCCGAGGGACAGGGAATCTGGTATCAGGACTATGGCACTCCTCTGGATTCCCCCACCCATGTGTACCAGGGTTATGTGTCCTCCGCCGTGCTTTTGTACGATGCGGAGCATGTGGTCATCCATGATATCGAGATTACCAACCGGGCAGCGGAAATACTGGGGGAAAGCTACAGTGCCCCTCACAAAATGAATCGCACCGGCGTGGCTGTAGTGGCAAAGGATAAAGGAGTGCGCAGTGGCATTACCCTGCGAAACCTTTCCATCCATGATGTGAATGGCAATGTCTACGACAAACACATGAACAACGGCGGCATTTACATGACCGCTTTAAAGCCTGTCGATGAAAAAGCTACCGGCGTGGCGCGTTTCAAAGATATTACCGTGGAAGGCTGCTTTGTATACAAGACCAGCCGTTGGGGAATCGCCGTGGGTTATACCTATGCCCATGACAAATTCCAGGGCGCGGAGCTGTCCGAGGATGCTTTTTTGAAATACGGACATGAGAATATGGTCATCCGGGACAACTATGTGAAAGCCGCAGGAGGCGATGGCATCACGGCGATGTATGCCTTGCGTCCTTTGGTGGAGCACAACACCGCAGATTCCGTTGCCTGTGAAATCAACGACCGGATTTACAGCCAGCCGGAGAACCGTGCCGGAAAAGTGGCGGCAGGCATCTGGCCCTGGAAGTGCAAGGATGCCCTGTTTCGTTATAACGAAGTGGCAGACACCAGACTGAACCAGGACGGAATGGCTTACGATGCGGATTCCGGTGATGGCACCATTTACGAATACAATTACAGCAGACAAAACGAGGGCGGATGTATCATGTTTTGCCTACAGGAGGCAATTCACAATACTTTTCGCCATAATGTGAGCTTTGATGACCTGGGTGGCACGGTGAGTCCATCGGAAAACCCGGACGCTTTGCTTGCCCATAATACCTTTTATGTGAGGGAGGGCGTGCCCTTCGTTCGTAATAAGATGGGCGGCGGTAACTACACGGAGGAAGACAACACCATCCTTCCGTTGCAAGCTGCTGTCCCAAGGATTTAATTTTTATGCAGGAGGAAAGATATCAATGAGTTTAACAGAGGGACGGGTAACCATTCCGACTAATCTGGATGTTGTGCCTGAAACCATAGAATTGATGAAACGCTGGGGCGCGGATGCCATCCGTGACTGCGACGGCACCGAGTTCCCGGAGGAGCTGGTCAGGACCGGGGCAAAAATTTATGCCACCTATTACACCACCCGGAAGGATAACGAGTGGGCAAAGGCAAACCCGGACGAAGTACAGCAGTGCTATGTGATGACTGCTTTTTATACTGCCGTGGAGTCTGAACTGGAGATTCCTCTTATGAAGGGTATTTCCAAAGAATTGATGATGGTCAACACCAGAGACGACAGAAAGCGGTGGTGGGAGGTCATTGACCGTTCCACCGGCGAGGTTGTCTCTGTTGACCACTGGGAGTATGAGGAGGAAAAGGGCTGTGTGGTGATTCACGATGCCACTCCCTTCCATGAGTATACCGTCAGTTTTCTGGCTTACATTATCTGGGATCCGGTACACATGTACAATGCGGTTACCAACGACTGGAAAAACTTCGAGCATCAGATTACCTTCGATGTGAGACAGCCCAAAACCCACAAATATTCCATGGAGCGTCTCCGCAAATACTGCGCCGAGCATCCCTATGTGAATGTGATTCGTTACACTACCTTTTTCCATCAGTTTACCCTGATGTTTGATGAGTTAAAGAGAGAGAAATATGTGGACTGGTACGGCTATTCTGCCTCCGTCAGCCCCTATATCCTGGAGCAGTTTGAAAAGGAAGTGGGCTATAAGTTCCGTCCCGAATATATCATTGACCAGGGCTACTACAACAACCAGTACCGGGTGCCCAGCAAGGAGTTCAAGGACTTCCAGGCATTCCAGCGCAGAGAGGTTGCCAAACTTGCCAAAGAGATGGTGGACATTACCCATGAGTGTGGCAAAGAGGCGATGATGTTTCTGGGTGACCACTGGATTGGAACCGAGCCGTTTATGAAGGAGTTTTCCACCATCGGTCTGGATGCTGTGGTAGGCAGCGTAGGAAACGGAAGTACCCTTCGTCTCATCTCTGACATTGAAGGAGTGAAATACACCGAGGGCAGATTTTTACCTTATTTCTTCCCTGATACCTTCCATGAGGGCGGCGACCCGGTGAAGGAGGCAAAGGAGAACTGGATTACCGCAAGACGTGCCATCTTAAGAAAGCCCATTGACAGAATCGGTTATGGCGGTTATCTGAAACTGACTTTGGATTTCCCTGAATTTCTGGACTATGTGGAGAGCGTGTGCAACGAGTTCCGGGAGTTGTATGAGAATGCAAAGGGAACCACTCCCTACTGTGTCAAGAAGGTAGCTGTTTTGAACAGCTGGGGCAAAATCAGGAGCTGGGGCTGTCACATGGTACACCATGCCCTGTACCAGAAACAGAACTACAGCTATGCGGGAATCATTGAGGCATTAAGCGGTGCGCCTTTCGATGTGCGCTTTATTTCCTTTGACGATATTCTGGAAAACCCGGAAATCCTCAAGGACCTGGATGTGATTATCAACGTGGGAGATGGGGATACCGCCCACACCGGTGGCAGCATCTGGGAGAATCCGGTGATTTCTTCCGCTGTCCGTGAGTTTGTATACAATGGCGGCGGCTTTATCGGTGTCGGCGAGCCTTCCGGTCACCAGTTCCAGGGGCATTACCTCCAGCTTGCAGATATGCTGGGCGTGGAAAAAGAAACCGGATTTACTTTAAACTACGATAAATACAACTGGGAGGAGCATCCCGGTCACTTCATTCTGGAAGATACCACGAAACCTGTGGACTTCGGCGAGGGCAAAAAGAGCATCTTCGCTTACGAGGGCACGGAAATCCTGGTACAGCGGGAGAAGGAAGTGCAGATGGCAGTCCATGAGTTTGGAAAGGGACGCTGTGTTTATATCAGCGGTCTGCCTTACAGCTTTGAGAACAGCCGTATCCTGTACCGCAGCATCCTGTGGAGCACCCACGGCGAGGAGGAGCTGCACCGGTGGTTCAGCACCAACTTCAATGTGGAAGTCCATGCCTATGTGAAAAACGGCAAGTTCTGCGTGGTCAACAACACCTACGAACCCCAGAAAACCGTGGTTTACCGTGGCGATGGCAGCAGTTTCCCTCTGGAGATGGAGGCAAACGAGATTAAGTGGTATAA
>CAKRTZ010000098.1 GCA_934402515.1 uncultured Lachnospiraceae bacterium | reverse complement strand
ATGAACGTAATCGCAACAGATTGTGAAACTTATATGAGACTTTTAGTGGAGGGCAGAGTGGACACCAACACCAGTCCCCAGCTCCAGCAGGCAATTCTCAATGCCTTTCAGAAACAGAGTGATGTGGTGGTGGATTTCTTAAATGTGCCCTACATCTCCAGTGCAGGACTCCGCGCCCTGCTCATCGGGCAGAAAACGGCGGCATCCAAAGGAGGCAGCATGAAACTCACCAATGTGTCCGATGTGGTGATGAACATTTTTGAAATGTCGGGCTTTAGCAAAATTCTGAAAATCGAGTAGAAAAGGTACATAGAGTGACAGATGATACAGTTTGAGGATGTGACCAAGACCTTTCCGGACACCGGGGTAACTGCCTTATCCCATGTGAGTTTTCACATTCTGCCGGGACAATTGGCGTTTGTTTTAGGGCAGAGCGGTTCAGGGAAAACCACCCTGCTGCGGCTGCTTTTGCGGGAGCTGACAGCTGACACCGGAAGGGTGTGGGTCAATGGACAGAATATCGGCAGTCTGAAAAATCGTAACGTGCCGGCGTACCGCAGGAAAATCGGCTTTGTGTTCCAGGATTTCAAGCTGCTGCGGGAGCAGACGGTGTTTGAAAACGTGGCGATTGTAAAGCGGGTGGCAGGAGCAAAGGAGCGGGACATTTTATCCCAGGTGACCATGGCACTCCGGGTTGTGGGAATGGAGGATGCCTTTTACAAACCCGTGACCAGTCTTTCCGGTGGGGAACAGCAGAAGGTGTGCATTGCCAGAGCCATTGTGGGCAATCCCCACTGTATTCTGGCTGACGAGCCTACAGGAAATCTGGACCCGAAACAGGCACGGGAAATCATGCTGTTACTGGAGCGGATTAACGGACTGGGAATCACCACCCTGATTGCCACCCATGACAGGGAGGCGATTCGGAACATGGACTATCCGAGACTGTATCTCAGGGATGGAATACTGGAGAACGGGGAATAAAGATGGCGGATGCGAAAATCAACAGAACCATAGAATTAGAGGCACAGACAGACAAGCTGGACAGCCTTCTTGCCTTGTTGGAAAAGGATTTGGAGGCAGCAGAGTGCCCACAGGAGACGAGAACCGTGGTGGAAATCTGTGCGGAAGAAATTTTTGTCAATATTGCAAGCTACGCCTACGGGGAAGAAAAAGGCATGGCGTGGATTGAGGAACGAATTGAGGAACGGCAGATTTCCCTCTGTTTTCAGGACAGGGGAACGCCCTACAATCCACTGGAAAAGAAAGACCCGGACACCACCCTTTCTGCGGAGGAACGGCAGATTGGGGGACTGGGAATCTTTATGGTAAAGAACATGATGGACACCGTGAAATATGTCTATGAGGACGGCTGTAACCGCCTCACCATGACACTTTCCTGGTAACATGGAAATGACAGCACAAAGAACCGGACAGGGGAAAAGACGATGAGCATGAATGACAGATTCAGTGAAGAACTGCGACAGCAGCCCTTTCAAAGCTATGAAGAATATATGGATTATATCTTTGCCTGCGTGAACACCAGACTGGCAGATTATATTGAAAATCTGAAGGGAAAATATGCGGCAGGACAGGGACAGTATAAGAATGTCATGTATCCCGACATTGAGATTGCCTACAACCTGTGTAATGACCAGGTACTGCAGTTTACCACAGGACAGTCTCAGGAGGAGACGGAGGAAGAATCCGAAAAAGTCCGGGAAGGCATGGATGAGGAACTGCTGGCTTTACTTGGGGCTTTCCAGGAGGAACAGTCCCCGGAAGAAGGAGGGGATGAGGCGGAAACCCTGTCAGTGGAGGAGATGCTCACCTTTATCGATGAGAGAATCGCCCTGACCCAGGCACAGAACTATCCCTTTTATGAGCTTTGCAGGAAACTGGAGTTTGACCATTTCACCCAGTTTGCCCTGGCAAGCGCATTGTTGTCCTCCACCCAGACCAGCTATGCATCGGTTTATCAGATTGTCAATGAAAATGCGTCCCTGACGGCACCCACCGTGGAGTCTGCGGCAAGACTGTACTTTGGCAGACAGTTCTCCATTACTATGGCATCCTCCCACATGTCCGTGGCACTGGAGCATTTACAGCCCATCATGGATTTGCGGGTGAATTCCAACATGCCCTTTTCCACGGTACTTACTCCGGATAAGCGGATGATTGACTTCCTTTTTGGTAACAATCCCCTGCGTTTGGATGAAAACTACCAGCGGTTTTTCCACATGCTCACCGATGAGAAGGAGTTAGACCCCATCATGGCAAACCGCACCCAGCTGGAGGCAATGGAAATCTCCTACGAGCAGGGTGTGCGGATTTTCAGCTGGTACGGCGATGAGGGAAGTGGGCGGAAATTCTTTATCAAACAGTTCTGCCGGGAAAAGGGAATCCGGGCGATTACCTTGAATTGCAAAAAACTGTTTGTCTATGACTTTTCCTTCGTGGAAAAAGCACTCTGGGCAATTCGCAGAGAATGTATTTTTACCGATGCCTGCTGCTGCCTCAATGAACTGGATTTCCGGGAGGATGAAAAGGAGAAATACATCGGCTACATGGATTTGGCAGTGTCCAAACTCCAGGAGCACGACATTCTGCTTTTCCTTATGAGCCGGGAAAAACTTCCCTTAAAAAGTGTCACAGACGAGGAATTCACCGAGCTGGAACTTCCCACACCGGGCAACCAGGAACGGGAGGACTGCTGGAAGTATTTTTCCAAGGCCTACGGACTGGATAAGGATGTGGAACTGCCAGAGATGGCAACCAAATTCCTCTTTACGCCGGGAAAAATCAAGTCGGCACTGAAACAGGCAAAAAGTTTTTCCATTATGAACCATGAAATCCTGATTTCCAGGGCAAAACTTTTTGAGGGCTGTTACAACCAGATGAGTTCGGAGCTGACCCAGAAAGCAACCAAGGTCAAGGCGAACTTCGGTTTTGAAGATATTGTCATGAATGCCAGCCAGAGGGAGACTTTAGAGCATGCCATTGACCAGATGAATTTCCGCAAGCAGGTCTATGATAACTGGAATTACACCAAGAAATATCCCTACGGCAGAGGACTTTCCGTACTGTTGTTCGGGGCGCCCGGTACCGGAAAATCCATGTGTGCCCAGGTTATCGCCCATGAGCTAAACCTGGAGCTGTACCGGGTAGACTTGTCCAAGGTCATCGACAAGTACGTGGGTGAGACGGAGAAATCCATCTCCATGATTTTCCGGGAGGCCAAGAAGTGTAACGTGGTTCTGTTCTTCGATGAGTGTGATACCCTTTTTGCCAAGCGTTCCGATGACGGCGGCTCCAACCAGTCCTCCAACAATAACAAGACGGCGCTTTTGTTACAGGAGGTGGAGGCGTATGACGGCGTTTCCGTCCTGGCAACCAACTACAAGCACAACATTGACCCGGCGTTTTTCCGGCGTATGAAATACATCGTGGAATTCCAGTTCCCGGATGTGGATACCAGGGAAATGCTGTGGCGGACTACCATCCCCAAGGGAACCCCTTTAGCGGACGATGTGGACATCCGTTTCCTGGCGGAGCGGTTCGAGTTTGTGGGTGGTAATATCAA
>CAKRTZ010000097.1 GCA_934402515.1 uncultured Lachnospiraceae bacterium | reverse complement strand
CCTGCCGCCTGGTGCAGTCCGTCGATGTTCTGGGTCACCACCGCCTTTAATTTTCCCTCCTGCTCCCACTGCGCCAGCTTTTTATGGGCTGCATTGGGTTTTGCATCCAGATACAGCATCTTATCCCGGTAAAACCGGAAAAACTCCTCGGTTCTGTTCCGGAAAAACGTGTGGCTTAAAATCGTCTCCGGGGGATAGTCATACTTCTGATGATAAAGACCGTCCGTACTGCGGAAATCCGGGATGCCACTCTCGGTGGAAACACCGGCTCCGCCAAAAAATACAATGTTATCGCTTTCCTCTACCCATTTCTTTAAGGTTTCCAGTTCTGTCATACTTTTTCCTCAATCCATTGCTCCAATACGCTGGCGCGGCTTGCCCAGGTATGGTCTTTCAACGCTGTGTGATATGCCTGTTCCCTGATATTTTGTAAGGTCTTTTGTCCCGGTTCTTCTAAAAGTCTGCCCACCTTCTCCGGCACCACTTCCATGTGAGAAGGATTGTACAACAGTACATTCTCCTCATCCTTAAGGATTTCTTCCAGATAAAGACTGGAGTCTGTGAGACAAACCGCCCCGTTTAACATGGTGTTGAAAATTCTGTCATGGGCACCGTCCTTAAACCAGGGCATCACATTGACGGAGATTCTCGACGCCATGATTTTTTCCAGACATTCCTGGGAATTCAGGGGGCCTCCCCACAGCAGATTTTCCTTCCGGTTACAGACCAGTTCATCCCAGCCGCCACCGTAGACCTCCACCTTGAAACCGCCGTCCACCAATGTCTGGATAATTTTGCCCCGCATCACATTCCGCACATAGAGGTCGATAAAAATCAGGTTGGGGATGGTCTGTTTCAGTTCTGCCTCCGTCACCTCCGGGATTTCCCGGCGGATATGCCGCTCTGCGACATCTTCTAATGTCAGGTTCGGATGCTGCAGCAGCTCCCCGATCATTCCCCGGTAGAAATCGCCGTATTCCTGCCCGTTCCGGTCAATGTATTTGTCGAAATGGTCAGGGGGCGTGTAATTTCCCGTAAAACAGAAATCGCTCCTTTTTTTCTCCCAGGGAATCCAGTCCTCATAGCTACACACCGGCGTGCCTGCCAGGGGCAGAAAGTAATCGCTGTGGATTTCCGGGAAAAACCGTTTCATGTAGTCCCGGTGCTTTCTATCAATGCTGATATGGTAGTAATTGGGTGGCACCTGCTCGATGAATCCATGATAATAAAAAGGATGATCTACCACGATGTTGTAACAGGGGATGTCAAAGGCTTCCCAGATATACTCATGGTTTTCATCCATCAGGATGGTGTCCTGGGAAATGGCATGGAAATTAAAGGTAATCATCACTGTATTCCCACGTTCAATAAAACGGAGAAGCTCTCCCGAGCTCTCCGCCTCTCTCTCAAAATCAAACATCAGGACTTTGTGTCCCATTTCTATAAGGGCTTTTGCCAGCTGTTCGCTGAAGTATCCCTGTGTCTCGATACCGCCTTTAAAAAGTACAATCCTTTTCATTTTGTCTTACTCCGGTCTAGCCCGCCAGATCTACATTCATCCCCCGATAACCGATGGCATCCGTTGCCTTCTTGTCCTGTTGGTAAGGATTTTCTTCATTATAATACTTAATCTGGGTGTTGGTCTCTCCTCCGGCCACATAGGTACGCCCACACTCCGGACAAATCGCCGTCTGGATGGAAACGGAGGCGTTGACCACCTTGCCGTTATTCTGTTTTGCTTTATTATAAGCATTGGACACATGTTCCTGCTCATGGGCACGGACTCTGGTCGCTGCTGCCTCCGGAGAGATGTGCGCTGCAGATTTAAAGGAAACCATCTCATCTGAGCCATCCTGATATTTCCGATTCTTGCAGGTTTCACATTCCGCAGGAGAGGAACGGTGTCCCGGCAGTTTCTCCGTGGACTCGCCCGGATTCTTAATCACGCCACTGGTCTGGTCATCCTTCTGACCCGGTATGTCAAAGTTCTGGAGTCCGTTGGTGTTCCGGTTCACGGCACTGCTGTAATAATCGGTATATCCGCTGATGGGTGCGATTCCGCTCATGTTCCCCTCTCCTTCCTGGCAAAAACCTGTTACTGATTAGAGTATAGCACAGTTGAGGACTCTCCACCAGATAAAAATTTCTATTCCTCATCCTCATCACTCACAGGATAAAAGTCGGAAGTACAGACAACCGTGTATTCCCCCTCCTGTCCCGGCACTACTTTTTCCTCCGTGCCCACATGCTCTCCGCATACCCAGAAGGAACCATCGGCTTTTTGTATTACCGTATTATTCAAAAAATGAGGATACATATCTCCTATATCTGCAATATTTTCATAATTGTCATCATATTTCAGTTTTCCCAGCCAGCCCTGTACCATTTCCTCATGAGTTGTACATGTTGTATAAGGAATCGAAATATTGGTCCATACCATCGTGACATTTTCTGCTACCAAAGTCGGATCTCTTACCACCTCAAGCCCTGGGACTCCACAGTTTCCACTGCTATTATATCCCCATGTCCATACGGTTCCGTCCTTGCAGAGTGCTGCATGATTAAACCATCCTCCAGTTACCCAGACTGCGTTTTCCAGAATCTTTTTGGGCATATAAATATAGTAATAAGCATAACCACTTGTTCTCCACACTGTTCCCCATGTCCACACCGTGCCATCCGTTTTCAAAGCAACCACATCGTTTCTTCCACAGCAGGCGTAAGCTACATCTTCCATCAATAAAACCGGTGTGGTCACCGTACAGTCATAGGCATTATTTCGGTAATTGTCCCAATCAAATTCCTTGTATTGCTGTAAAGCGCCACTGCCAGAATTACCTACCCCATAGAGTTTCCCGTCACTGGTAAGGTAAATCATAAAACTCCTTTGAGAAAAATCTACATGGATGACATTCTCCGCTATTTTTAGCGGCTCACTGTAAAAATCGAACCCCTGGATTCCCTGTCCTAACTGCCCGTATGAATTCTCACCGCTTCCCCATAAAACCTGATTGTCATCAATAACATATAAGTTTCCTGGGTCACCCAGTCTTTTATTATAGTATTCCTCAATATCCACAGAAACCTCTATGGGTTCTGGTGGTTCTGATTCCGCTGTTTCCTCCTGTGTTTCGTCATTTTCCACCGTCTCTATATCGTTTTCTGCCTGCTGGAAACTTTCCGTATCCTCATTTGCTCTTTCGTTCCGTTTGGTAACTGCCAAACATGACAGAACAATCACGGTCACGAACATTGCACTCAATATCACGATTGCGATTCTCTTAAAAATAACAGGCTCTTTTTCCAAATTTCCTTCCTCCTTTTTCATCCTCCAAACTGCCCTATATCCTTATCTTAGCTTGCGGGATAGGAGAGTGTCAATACAACCAACTTACTACCTCTTTTCCCCAAATTTTGCTATAATCAAGCACATTCCTGTTCTCATCTTTATAAAGCAAATTGGTATACTTCTTTATTACTGGCTTGAACCTATCCAGAATTAAGTAGAATTTCCCTTTATCCTCTTTTATTTCTGCCAGTGTTTTTGATAGTTCTCCCATACATTTTTCCTCCTCAAGAGGTAAAAAGGGAGATTTCCTTCAAATGTAAACAAG
>CAKRTZ010000096.1 GCA_934402515.1 uncultured Lachnospiraceae bacterium | reverse complement strand
ACATAAAAAGAACCGTCCCCAAGGCTCCATGTCCTCAAAAACAGTTCTTCCAAGTGCACCGCCAGGGGCTCGAACCCTGGACACCCTGATTAAGAGTCAGGTGCTCTACCAACTGAGCTAGCGGTGCGTCTTTGTCACATCTCATTTGCAACGCAAGTGTTATTATAGTATAATGCTTTTTGGATTGCAAGTATTTTTTAAAAAAAATTTTATTTCTTATTAAGAATATGATTTCTGAGATGGAATGGAGACAAACATGATTTTTGAAACGCACGCTCATTATGATGATGAAGCCTTTGACAGTGACCGGGAAACCCTCATTGGGAAATTACCCGAGCAGGGCATCAGCCCGGTGGTAAATGTGGGTGCAAGTCTGGATTCCTGCAGACGCACCTTGGAACTGGTAGAGCGCTATCCCTTTTTCTATGGGGCAATCGGGGTACATCCCAGTGAGACCAGGGAACTGACAGAGGAAAATTTCCCGCTGTTAAGAGAATGGTGCAGACAGGAACGCATCGTGGCAGTGGGAGAGATCGGACTGGACTATCATTATGAAGATACAGACCGCGCTACCCAGAAGGTGTGGTTCGGGCGACAGCTGGATCTGGCCAGGGAACTGGAATTACCGGTTATCATTCACTCAAGGGAAGCTGCACAGGATACCATTGCCTGTATGGAAGAACATGACGGAAAACAGATCGGCGGAGTGGTGCATTGCTATTCCTACTCTGCAGAACTGGCGAAAACTTTTCTGAAAATGGGATTTTATTTTGGGGTCGGCGGTGTTATCACCTTTCAGAATGGCAAAAAACTCCGGGAAACCGTGGATATGCTCCCCCTGGACCGCATCGTGCTGGAGACAGACTGTCCTTACCTGGCACCGGTTCCCCACAGGGGTGAGCGCAACAGTTCCCTCTATCTTCCTCTTGTGGCAGAACAGATCGCACAGATCAAAAATCTGACACCGGAAGAAGTCATACAGATCACGGACGAGAACGCAAGACACCTGTTTCGGTTGAATACGATCAAATAAAAAATAACGCGCAAGAATAACGATAGAAAGAAAGGAATCTCATGGCATATTTAGGAAATCCCACGGAGACGATTGCCGTTTTACAGAAATATCATTTTAACTTCCAGAAGAAATTCGGACAAAACTTTCTCATTGATACCCATGTCCTGGACAAAATCATTGACTCAGCAGGAGTCACAAAAGAGGATTGCGTGCTGGAAATCGGGCCGGGCATCGGAACCATGACTCAGTATCTGGCAGAGGCGGCAAGGGAAGTGGTCGCTGTGGAAATCGATAAAAAACTCATTCCGATTCTGGAAGATACCCTGTCCGCATACGATAATGTGACGGTGATCAATGAAGATATTTTAAAGGTGGATATTGCAGCACTGGTGCAGGAGCGCAACGGCGGAAAACCCATTAAAGTGGTGGCAAACCTTCCCTATTATATTACCACACCTATCATCATGGGATTGTTTGAAAGCCATGTTCCCCTGAAAAGCATCACCATTATGGTGCAGAAGGAAGTGGCAGACCGGATGCAGGTGGGACCCGGAAGTAAAGAGTACGGAGCCCTTTCTCTGGCGGTACAATATTATGCAAAGCCGGAAATTGTCGCCAATGTACCTCCCAACTGCTTTATGCCCCGTCCTAATGTAGGCAGTGCAGTGATCCGCCTTACCCGCTACGAGAAACCACCGGTGGAGGTACAGGATGAGCACAGAATGTTTGCAATTATCCGGGCTTCTTTTAACCAGCGGCGCAAGACACTGGCAAACAGCCTGTCCAATGATCAGAATCTTCATGTGACCAGAGAGGATGTGACCGCAGCACTGGAACAGATGGGGGTCAATCCTTTCATTCGCGGGGAAGCCCTGACCCTGGAACAGTTTGCCTGGCTGTCCAATATCCTGAATTAACCAATTATGCCATATCTTGTGTTTTTGGCATAAAAAAGTTCCTTATTTTGCGATAAAATGCGTGAACCGTTTTGACATTGCGCAACTGCTATGGTAAACTTAATTCATTAAATTAGGCATACTATTTTTACACGCAAGTTACGAGGTGAACGCGTTGGATAAATATGAATATAAAGTACATGCAGACGAGATCAAACGCCTGGTTTCTGAAGGGGACTATGCAGGAGCCATGGAAATTTGCGACACGATTGACTGGAACCGGGTCAAAAGTGTGATGATGCTCTGTACCGTAAGTGACATTTACAAAATCAACAGAAGATATGAGGACAGTAAAAATATCCTCCTCCTGGCATACGACCGGCATCCCGGCGGACGTCAGATAGTGTATTCCCTTTGTGAACTCTCCATTAAGCTGGAGGAATTTGTACAGGCAATCGAATATTATAAAGAATTCGTACAGATAGCCCCGAAGGACACCGGCAAATACATTCTGCTCTACAAATTATATGAAGCTCAGGATGCAGGCCTGGAGGACCGTATCGATGTCCTGAAGAAACTCAAACAGAGAGAGTACAAAGAAAAATGGGCTTATGAGCTGGCATACCTCTACCACCGTAATGGCAATGTGACGGATTGTATTGAGGAATGTGATGAACTGATCCTTTGGTTTGGCGAAGGAAAATATGTGATGAAGGCACTGGAACTGAAGATGCTTCACGCGCCTCTCACACCGGAACAGCAGGCAAAATATGACCTGTGGATGGGGAAAACCCCGCCGCAGAAATTCCAGGATACAGACAGCTTCACCAGAATTATGGACAGACCGGCGGATGAGGCATACCGGGAACAGACGGCAGCCCAGCCTGTGGAAGTGCCGGATGCCGAGACCAAGGAATTGGACATCCATGTAAAGACCATGGATGTGGGACAATATAACACCATCAATCTGCAGAAAGCGTTAGCAGAAAGCATGAAAGAAGTGCTGGATACCGGGAAACCTGCGCAGGAGCCTGAGCAGGTGCAGTATGCGGTACCCACACAACAGCCGGAGGCTGAGGAAGCCTTTGATCAGACGGATCCCACGCCCAGCGTGGAAACGGAGATCCAGGAAGAACCCACCCGCCGGAAAATCGATCCGGATGCAGAGGAAATCTTTTTTGAAGATCGAACCGGAACTCTGGAACCTGTTCCCGAACTGCCGAAGGAACAGGAAAAAGCAGCTCCTTCCGCGGCAGATCTGGTCATGCAGGCAATGAAGCGTGACTGGACAGGAGAACTTCCCACGGAGGAAGTGAACCGTGCACAGGAGAACGGTCAGATGGAAATGCCCGTTGCAGAACAAACTGTGGCAGAGTCCGACCAGGCCAGTGCGCCCACCGTTGTTTTGCCCACGACAGAGGTGAACCGGCAGATCGAGCCCGATAAATCGAAGTTCGACAATATTCTGTCCCAGGAGTATGACGGCCAGATCAGCCTGGTGGTGCCCGAATCTGAAAAAATTGAAAAGCAGATTACCGGTCAGATGAGCATTGAAGACATTATGGCCGAGTGGGAACGGATGAAGAAGGAAAATGAACAGAAACGGGCAGAGGATGTCCGGCGTCATGTGCTTGAACAGACCGGCAATCTGTTCAAGGACTTTGAAATTTCCAGTAAGAGCGGATTACTGGAGCAGCTGGATGGAGAAAGCGGCACTGCCTCTGTAGTGCTTCCGGGAACCAAAGAACTGCCCAGTGATTTAGAAGATCTGGAGGATATTGGCGAAGAGCCTG
>CAKRTZ010000095.1 GCA_934402515.1 uncultured Lachnospiraceae bacterium | reverse complement strand
AGATATTCAAGAATCTGAGGTTCTGAAAGCCCAAATTCCTGACCCATTTCGATAATTTGTATAGCACCACCTTCTCTTTTAGTTTCAGCAAATACTGAATACATATTTTTCCCTCCATTTCTGTTAAGTTCCTCATAGTCCAGTTGACAGTTCGCGGTACTTGCCACAGTCATTACCACGGTTTTGTTCACTTGATTTTCCTTCGCATAGTGTAATGCCTGTTCACGACGCTTTACCCGGCTCTCGTTATTATTCAAGAAAATATCCAACAGATTAAACAAATCCCTGTTGTCTATGTTATGCAGTTTCAGATTGTTCTTCCGCACTTCCACCAAAAGCATCTTGTAATCATTTACAAAAAGTTTCATCTGACCGGGAATGTCCAGCATGTCATGAAGGCATACTGCCGCGTCCCATGCCTTTTCTCCATAATAAATCACAATGGTAATTACCGGGGTAAAACGGTCAGACCTTTTCATCCGGGACAAAAACTCGTCCTCCGTCAAATCCTTTGCCTTTGCATGTCTGGCGGCATTGCTTTCATACTGTTTCCGGTATGTGCCGTAATCATATCCCATCACCCGCAGGGGCATCCCATAGTGGACATGCTCCTGGTTTTCCAGCCCCAGCATCACAAGTTCCACACCGTGTTTCGTGGATTTCTTCTGGATTTTGATGCTGTCCCTGGCGGCGGTTACCGATTCCGCATACTGGCGGTGTTCCAGTACCGAGGATTCCTCGGTATCCACATCCTCCAAATCCTTCGGGTCAATCACGTTTTCCCCCTGGAACAGCACTGCATTGAAAAAATCCGCAAACCGTGCGTTGTCGTTCCAGTAGTTTTTCAGCACAACATCCGGCTTTACACTCTGTTTCGCCATAGTCTCCTCCTTTTGTCCGGGAGAAGTCTGCGTTTTTAGAAATCTCCCTGCTTGTATTGGTTGTGATAAAAGCATTGAAATTTCCAGGTATGCCATAGGCATGTCTCTGATGTGTACGCAGAATTGCTGACGAGATGTTTTAGAAGTATAAATGCTTTGTGCGTATTATAGCAGAAGGGCTTATTTTTGTCCATCAAAAAAGGTAACACAAGTATAATTGTGTTACCTTTTTTGCTTTCACATTATATATCGGGCATCTTTTTGAAAACTTTACCCCTATTTTTTAAAAATTTTTGGAGGAACTTTTATGAATAGCGTACAGCCCATACGAACCCCGGAGGAACTGGAACATTTTAAGGAATACTACCAGCTGGTAAAGCCCCGTCCACGCAACTATCTGCTGATTGTTTTAGGCCTAAACACTGCCCTGCGGATTTCCGACATTCTGGAACTGCGCTGGGAAAACGTATACGACTTCATTCAGGGGCATTACCGTGACCACATTTCCATCACGGAGCAGAAAACCGGGAAAAAGTCCTGTATTTTCCTGAATCAGAGCATTCTCGATGCCCTGGAGCAGTACCGCAGACATCTTATTTTTCAGAAGAAAAAAGAAGTCCAGCCCCAGGATTTTATCTTTTGTCACAGCAACAAAAATCTTCCGATTTCCCGTGTCCAGGCATTCCGCATCATCAAAACGGCAGCAGATAACTGCCAGCTTTCCGGCAGTATCAGCTGTCATTCCCTGCGGAAAACCTTTGGCTATTATGCCTGGCAGCAGGGGGTATCTCCTGCTCTTTTAATGAATGTATACAACCATTCTTCCTATGAAGTCACCAAGCGTTATCTCGGCATTGAACAGGACGACAGGGACAACCTTTTCCGCAGCATCCGGCTGTAAGCAGGACAGCCGGGTTGCTGGAAATGCCCATTTTATGGGCTTTTTTCAGTGCCATTTCAAAAAGGTAACACAATTATACTTGTGTTACATATTGTTTCCCCCTGTAACATTTTTCCATCATACGGGAACAGAAAATTTCAAGGAAGAAAGGAAGAAAAGGATGCTGCGTTTATCAGTCAAGGATGAGGAGTTTCTTATGATTGGGGAAGACATCAAGATTGTATTTGTGGGACACGGCGGAGGCTACACCCGGATCATGATTGATGCCCCACGGGAAGTGAATATCGTGCGGAGCAAGGCGTTAGAGAAAAAGTTAAATGACCCGGCACTCCAGGCGACGATTCCTAAATATTATAAGGAAACGGAACATCCCGAAAAATATGTCTACAAGGACAAAACACACACCAGTTAGGTAATAATGCAGAATCCTAGGGCTGCTTATTATAAAATGACTGCCCTGTGCAGTCAAAGCTACATACCAATTCAATAACGCAGATAAACGGATTTATCTGTGAAATCAATTTTACACATGGAGGTATTATTATGGTAGTACAACACAACTTAACAGCAATGAATTCCAACCGTATGCTGGGCGTAACCACAAGCCAGCAGGCAAAATCCACCGAGAAGTTATCTTCCGGTTACAAAATCAACCGTGCCGCTGATGATGCCGCAGGACTTTCCATTTCCGAAAAAATGAGAAAGCAGATTCGTGGACTGACACAGGCATCCGCAAATGCACAGGATGGTATTTCTACCGTGCAGACCGCTGAGGGTGCATTAACCGAAGTTCACGATATGTTACAGCGTATGAATGAGTTAGCTGTTAAATCTGCAAACGGAACCAACAGCGAGTCTGACCGTGACGCCATCCAGGCTGAGATTGACCAGCTGACCACTGAGATTGACCGTGTATCAGAGACCACCAAATTTAACGAGACTTATCTGTTAAAGGGCGATAAGAGTCTGGCAAATGAACATTCATTTTCCTATAAAAATTTTAAAACTGCTCAAGATGCAGGCGCAGCCTTTAACACAGACGAAGCAACTGGAATTACCTTAACTTATGCAAAAGGAGAAGCTGTTGACACTGAGGATAAGCAGAACGCAGTGAATGATTTGCTGAAGGCTTTGAGAGACCAGGGAGCAACTGTAAACTATACTTCATCGAATCCAAAAGGAGCTGCGAATCAAACCGATACTTATACATTATCTTTGAATGGTGCTGCAGCAGATAAGTATACAGTGAATGCAACAGCAAATGCAGGCGAGTTTGAAATTACTGATTCCAACGGTTTTATCCTCATGAAATTGACAGCCAAAGGAGCTACCGCACCTACAGTGAACGCAGGCGATCCAGATAAGACACAGACTGCCAAGATTATCGCAACATCAATCACAGCTAGTGAGGCTCAAGAGTCTGTAGCTAAATACTACGACAAGGATGGAAATGTTATTTCAGCCAATGCCTTAGATAAGTATTTTAGCGCAAAAACCACCACAAACGCAGGTGGTGCAACGACAACAACAGTTTCTGGACGTTCTGATGCACCAGATCTTTATGATGCAGTTGGAAATAAAATGACAGGTGCTCGAAAAACCAATGCGAAGGATAATGTTTCTGGTTTAAATGATGTGACACATTCCTTAGCTGTAACTTTGCATGTTGGTGCTGATGCAACATCCAATAATGGGATTACCATGAACATTGCAACCATGAGCGCAAAAGGTCTTGGCGTCAATGGAATCAAAGTTGATGGAAACAACAATAGCAATGCACTGGATGCCATCGAAACCATCAAAGAAGCTATCAGCAAAGTATCTTCCCAGCGTTCCGACCTTGGTGCAATCCAGAACCGTCTGGAGCACACCATCAACAACCTGGATAACGTTGTAGAGAACACCACATCAGCAGAGAGCCAGATTCGTGATACCGATATGGCTACTGAAATGGTTAAGTATTCCAACAACAATATTCTTGCTCAGGCAGGAACATCCATGTTGGCACAGGCTAACCAGTCTAACCAGAGCGTTCTGTCCTTACTTGGCTAATCCTGG
>CAKRTZ010000094.1 GCA_934402515.1 uncultured Lachnospiraceae bacterium | reverse complement strand
ACAGTTGATTTTAAACGGCATAAAGATGTTATGGGATACTTTAATAAAGAATATGTAGCTAAGGAAATATTTCCACGCGAACTTGGAAGAAGGATTGGAATATTACAGAGAGTACGCGAGAAAAGCGATTATGATGATTTTTATATCGCATCGAGGGAAAAAGCCAATGAACAGTTTCAAACAGCAGAATTGGTTATCAACGAAGTGAAAAAATATTTGGAAAAGAATTAACAGTCAAGACAGTTCTTTAATTACAGACAATGTATAAAATTATGGGTGTAATATGTAAATATCAAAATTTATATATTACACCTGTTTTTATGGTATGATGATTCATAGTTATCATTATGACAAAGTATCTCCAGGTGATAAAAAGATTCAGATTCAGCATTAAGTTTTATCGCTTTTGTATTGGGTTTTGTTGTGGGAGTGGTGCTGCTGATTTATGCAGGGGTAAAATATAACCGCTAATAGAGAAGAAAGTTCCGGTTTATAGGACTGATGAAACCAGAAGTTTACATAATTCTGCTTTCAAACCTATAAGCTGTGGTAAAAGGCATGTCTTATATGTAAAATTTTAAGGGCATGTTGCAACTTCAACCTATAATATTCGCCAGAAACTGGTCCTTATGGGTAAAAATTACTGAAAAAATTGACAGTGGAGGCTTAAAAGCCCTTTCATAGACATATAAGGGCTATAAAATGAACCTTCTTATAGGTAGTTCTTCAATTCTCAGGGGGAAAAGTAACCCATAAGAGCCATAGAAAATTGTAGTTTATGGGTTATCATCAATTTTATAAAGGAATTCCTGTCATGGCAAATACGCGAAGATGTTGGGGCAATATCTGAGACAGTAATCGGTATGTTAGTCATATTTGTTCCTGATAGTTCTCCTTTTGCTTTACAAATGAATTCATTCGGAATACAATCGAATTGGTAATATCGAAACGACCAAAACAGGAGATTTTAGTATAACCAGATGAATTATTCCATTGAACCCAACAACACGATCCCTGCCTACCTCCAGCTTTATAACTATTTTGTCCAGGATATCGTGGCAGGCATTTACCCCCTGAATTCCCGCCTTCCCTCCAAACGCATCATCGCCGAGGAAACCGGAGTCAGCGTCATTACCGTGGAACATACCATGAACCTTCTCTGCGACGAAGGCTATATTGAAACCAAACAGCGAAGCGGCTGCTTTGTCATCTACAGAGAGGCAGACTTCCAGGGAATCCCGGAGCCGGGACAGACCGAACTGAAACTTCCCCACTCCCAGACCCATTCCGTCAGTGAATTTCCCTACAGTGTCCTGGCGAAAACCATGCGCCGGGTACTCTTAGATTACGGAGACGATATCCTGATTAAATCCCCCAACCATGGCTGCCGGGAACTCCGCACGGAAATCTGCGCTTACCTGGGCAGAAGTCGGGGCATTCAGGTCAGTCCCAGCCAGGTGATTATCGGCTCCGGTGCCGAGTACCTTTATGGCATGATCGCCCAGCTTTTCGGCGCGGGCAGCACCTTCGGCCTGGAAAAACCCTCCTATGAGAAAATCCGCAAGGTATACGAATCCATGGGAATCAACTGTGACATGCTCACCCTTTCCCCGGAGGGCATCCTTCCCTCGGAACTGGCCAGAACCCGGGCGTCCGTCCTCCATGTCACCCCCTTTAACAGTTATCCCAGCGGCATCACCATTGGAATTTCCCAGAAACGGGAATATCTCAACTGGGCAAAAAAGCGGGGCGCCGTCATTGTGGAGGACAATTATGATTCAGAGCTCACTGTGTCCAGCAAACCGGAAAGCTCCCTCTTTTCCATGGCAGAGGGCGTGGATGTTATCTATATGAATACCTTCTCCAAAACCATCGCCCCCTCCGTCCGAATCGGCTACATGATTCTCCCGCCATCCATGGTGGAGGCTTTCAATGAAAAGCTGGGCTTTTACTCCTGTACCGTGCCCCTGTTTGAGCAGTATGTGCTGTCGGAACTGATGCGCAGCGGAGATTACGAGCGCCACATCAACCGGGTGCGCCGGAAACGCCGGAGAGAAGGAAACGGCAGACTGGCGGGAAAGGAAGCCTTATGACAGAACTAAAATAACACGGGAATTGATTCCACCGCTCCCGGTTTATGGTATACTAAGCAGGACAAAAGAAAACGGACTGCAAAAGGGAGGACATCATGCAACAGCGAGATACAAAAGAACTGGACAGCTTTTTAGAGAAAAAAGTAAAGGAATATAACTTTCCCGGCGTGGCGGTGGCGGTGCACGGCCCCGACGGACTGACCTTTGAAAAGGGCTACGGTTACCGGGATTTGGATAAAAAAATCACCCCGGACGCTGACACCATTTTCGGCATTGCCTCCATGGGCAAATCCATGGCGGCACTGTGCTGCTGTATTCTGGCGGCAGAGGGCAGAATCAGCCTGGATGACCCGGTAAGCAAATACCGCCCGGACTTCAAGGTGCCGGGAAACCCTGCGGACACGGTGACCATCCGCCATCTGGGGATGCACACCACCGGAATTCCGCCCATGGAGCCTCTGGAGTGGTCCATTGCGGTGAACACTCCCGACAGACATTCCGACTGGGATGTGAAAATGCAGGAGAGTGCCCCCAACTCCATGAGCACGATTGAGCAGATTATTGAATATATCGCCAATTGTCCCTATCCCACCCTGGGTGGTTCCGGGGAATATATGAGCTATTCCAACGAGGGCTACGCCGTTCTCTGCTATGTGGTGGATGCTGCGGCGGGAGAGCCTCTGGAGGATTTTCTGGATAAGCGGATTTTCCAGCCCATGAAAATGACCCGCTCCACACTGGACACCGATGCCAGCCGTGCCAGAGCCATTGCCACAGACGGAAATATCACCGCCTTGTTTGAGGCAGACGAAAAGGGCAACATCGTGGGGGACGAGCAATGGTCGATTCTCCCGCCCTTCCGCGCCTGTGCCTGTGTGAAATCCACCGCCCATGACATGGCGCGCTACTACCAGTGCCTGGCAAACAAAGGTGTGCTGGACGGCGAACAGGTCATTCCTGCCAAAGCGGTAGAACTGATGATTGGCGCCGGATTCCCGGAACAGGAAAAAGCGGTGTACTGCATGGGCTTAAACAAACGGGTGGAGGACGGACATGTATACTGTGAACATTCCGGCGGACTCCACGGCGTTTCCTCCGAGGGCGGTCTGCTAAAGGATGAAAACTACGGCTTTGCCGTGTTATGCAATGAAGGGGATACAGACCCCGCCGATTTAATCTGGGCATTGTACAACTGGGTGTTGGGCTATCCCCTGGACAGACCCCACCGATGGCTTTTTCCCGTGGAGGAAGAATTTTCCCAGCCCCAGGCACTCTACGGCAGCTATATCTGCCATGAAGGGGTGCCGGTGACGGCGATTGTCTACCAGGACAAGGGCAGACTGATGGTGGAAAAGGACGGAAGTATCTACCACCTGCGCCACTGCGGACAGGGCTGGTTCCAGCTGATGAATGAAAAAGAAGAAATCCAGGGACGGATGCACTTCCTGATCCGCAACGGACAGGCATGGGGCGTACAGGTATTTACCCGGATTTATACGAGAATTTAAACGAGTGACGGGAGGGCTTTTTGCCGACTGCTCCCTCGTATCGGAGCATTTGAGAGCATCCGTACCGTTCTGGAATCCCATAGAGAGGTAAAAGATTGAAAAATTACATTTTTCAATTTGCACAATAAACATGTACAGAAATGAGGCAAAAGTAATGAACCGGAAGGTATTAGTAGCAGGCATCCTGGAGGATGTCACCAATTATATTGCAGCATTAAAGGGCATTGACTGTGAACCGGTGGTGGCACTGGAACTGCCCACCGGGGAGGGAATGGAACTTTCTGATTTTGCCGGACTGTTACTGCCCGGGGGCTCGGACATTGACCCTGCCCTTTTTGGACAGGAAAACCGGGGCAGCCGCACCAT
>CAKRTZ010000093.1 GCA_934402515.1 uncultured Lachnospiraceae bacterium | reverse complement strand
AACTGATCCATCTGTTCCATGGTCAGTGCCTTGTAGGGTTCGTGGGCTACAGCCAGAATCACTGCATCCATGTCCTTCATACCCGCCATATCGGTGAAATGAATTCCGTATTCCCGTTCTGCCTCTGCAGCATCGGCTGCCGGATCTGTGATCATGGGGGTAATTCCATATTCGTTCAGTTCTTTCACAATGTCGATCACCTTACTGTTCCGGGTATCCGGGCAGTTTTCCTTAAAGGTAAAGCCCAGAATTGCCACTTTTGCGCCCTTTACCGGGATATCGCACTGTATCAGATTTTTTACCAGACTTTCTGCCACATATTTTCCCATGTCATCGTTGATCCGGCGGCCGGAAAGAATAATCTGGGAGTGATAGCCCATCTGCTCTGCTTTATAAGTCAGATAATAGGGATCCACACCGATACAATGTCCTCCCACCAGTCCCGGCTGGAATTTCAGGAAATTCCACTTGGTTCCTGCTGCTTCCAGAACAGATTTGGTGTCAATTCCCATCTTGTGGAAAATGATGGAAAGTTCGTTCATAAAGGCAATATTGATATCTCTCTGGCTGTTCTCAATCACTTTGGCCGCCTCTGCCACCTTGATGGATTCCGCACGATGGACTCCTGCTGCTACCACGAGAGAGTATACATTGGCCACTTCCTCCAGAGTCTCCGCATCCATGCCGGACACGATCTTCACAATGGACTCCAGGCGATGTACTTTATCACCGGGGTTGATGCGCTCCGGGGAATAACCGATCTTAAAGTCTGTGCCACATTTCAGTCCCGACTCTTTTTCCAGAATGGGCACACAGATCTCCTCGGTCACACCGGGATAAACGGTGGATTCAAATACCACGATAGAACCTTTGGTCAGATTTCGTCCCAGAATGGTGCTGGCTCCCTCCACCGGACTTAAATCCGGAGTGTGATCGGGGTTTACCGGAGTGGGCACCGCCACGATGAAGAACTTTGCCTCCTGCAGTTTCTTCTCATCTGCAGTAAAGTCCACGGTGCAGGCTTTGATGGCCTCATCACCCACTTCATTGGTGGGATCTACACCGTTTTTGTACTTTTCGATTTTGCCGGCATTTAAGTCAAAGCCAATGACATCCACCTTTTTGGAAAATGCCACAGCAATAGGCATTCCTACATAGCCTAAGCCCACCAGTGCCAGTTTTTCCTCTCTGTTTACAATCTTTTCGTATAAACTCATCTTTCTTTCCTCCCTATCCCAAGATTTCCTGTAAGGTTTGTTTATATTTTTCCACCACGATGCGGCGGTCAAATTCCCGTTCCATTTTCTGACGGGCTTTTATGCCCATCTCTTTCCGTTTCTCGTAGGGCATCTGTAAAAACTGCTCCACTGCCTGAATCAAATCCTCGGTACTTCGTTCCTCCACCAGAAGTCCGGTGACTCCGTCCTCCACCGTATCCCGGCATCCGGCACGTTTCGTGGTGATCACCGGCCGGCCGCTGGCTGCACTCTCCAGGCAGACATTGGACATACCTTCCGGGTAAAAGGAGGGGTGAACGGTACACTGGCTGTTCTTTAAGAAGGGATGGACATCCTCCTGCATGCCTTCAAAGGATACAATCCCTTTATCTTCCAATGCCCGGATTTTATTCCGGTAGGAATCCGGTTTGCTGTCGTCATCCTCGCAAAATCCCAAGATACGGAAGACCGTATTGGGATACTTCTTTTTGATGGCCTCTGCCATCTCCAGATACTGGTCGATGCCTTTTTCTTTCAACACTCTGGAAATGAACAGGAATTCCACCTTCTGTTCCTCCGGAGGATACTCCAGATAGGGGAAACACTCCAGGTTCACCCCGGAACCGGGAAGCATGTCATGCTTTCCCAACCCGATCTTTTTGTCGGTGAAATACTGTTCGTTGGTCCGATTCTGAAAATACAGCTTAGTAACACCTCTCATGGCATGGCGGTACAGGCGAATCATCACCTTCTGTAACAGTCCGTCTCCCTCCACCGCCGTTCCCAATCCTGTGATATTGGTAATGAAAGGAATCTTTTTCCCGGAACAGATCATTCCGGCATACAGGTTGGGTTTGATGGTATAAGTCAGTACCGCATCCGGCTGCACTTCCTTAATCACTTTCCGGTAAGTACGGAGCAGTTCCAGTTCATGAAGGGGATTCATTCCCCGTCGTTCCAGCTTCGTCTCATGAAAGATACATCCCATCTGCTGCATTTTCGGAACAAATTCTCCATCCGGCAGTGCGATATGCACTTCGTAGGTTTTTAGCAGTTCCGCCAGCAGTTCCCGTCTGAAATTGTATAAGCCCACATCAAAGTTGGCGACAATTAGTATTTTTTTCACGCTCGATATGCAGGGAAATACCCTGTCTCTTTCTTATGATTATTCAGTTCCCAAAGCCGGTCATACACAGCCTCATTCATCTTAACGCGTCCGATGGAAAATGTACAGTCTGCATTGCGATTAAACTGTTTCTTAAAATGATAGAGGTCATCATGGGAGGAGCCTAAGCCTCCGCCCAGATGGAAGGTTTTGGCCCCCAGTGCACTTCCCCAGCAGGCTGCCTCGTAGAGGATCAGATTGGTGGGGGCATAGGACTGGTATGCCTTCCTGGAAGCGGATAAATGATACTGCAGGGCATTTCCGTCATAAAGAATTATGGATGCGGCAATGGTCTGCCCCTCCAGTCTGGCGTAAAAGATCATGGCCTGCTGTTTCATATCATACAAAATGCTATCGTAAAATTCTTTTTTAAAATAATAGTAATCCTGGGCTCCCACCTTATCCATGGTTTCCCGGTAGATATCCTTAAACTCTTCAAAGAGAGCAGGCTCCCTGCCCCAATAGACCTGAACCCCGCTTTTCTGTGCCTTGCGGATCATATTGCGGTTTTTACTGCTCAGGTTCTGCCAGATGATCTCCGGTGATGTGAGATCCATGCAGATGGTATTGCCAAGGTCAATGACTTCATATAAATTTTCCACTGTGTGGGCATTGTTTAGCACGGGATGAAACCGCACAAATTCCGCTACCACTTTGTGATCTCTGCAAAAATCTGCATAGACTTTCTGCAGTTGCTGCAATTCCGTCTCCGACTGCTCTCCTTCTAAAAGGAAGCCACCATAACCATAGGGTGTGACATAATCCACATAGCCCCTTAATTCCTCATCCGCCGGATTTAAGTTCTCCGGCAGGGGAGCGGGGCGTTTCATCACCACGTTCACTGCCTGTAAACGGTCACTGGTATAGTGCAGGAGAAGGGGCTCGCCATCTCCGTTTTCTGCAAAGCCCTTTGTGTACTCCGGTGAATAGTAAATATCCGCCTTGGGAAACCGGGTCAGTATTTTTTTCCATTCTTCCGCCTGTTCCAGGCCATATACTTTGATTTTCGCCAAAACAATTCCTCTATTCTGCATCCGCCCGGGATGCTGCCCGGATCTCTGCCAGATTGCCTTCAACCACATCCGTATCCACAGCCACATCCTCTTCTGCAAAAAGAACCTGAATGGTCTTAAAAAAGATCTTCATGTCCATGGCAAAGGACAGATGCTCCACATATTCTACATCCTTCTCCAGACGTTTATCCCATGCAATATAGTTTCTGCCACTGACCTGTGCCAGTCCGGTAAGACCGGGACGCACCGTATGGCGCAGTTTCTCCCGTTCCGTGTACCAGGGAAGATAGCTGACCAATAAAGGCCTGGGACCGATGAGGCTCATATCCCCCTTGAAAATATTCCACAGTTCCGGCAGTTCATCCAGACTGGTTTTCCGCAGCAGGGAGCCAAATTTCGTGAGCCGTATACTGTCCGGCAACAACTCCCCCTTTTCGTCCCTGGCATCGGTCATGGTACGGAACTTACAGAGGGTAAAAATTTTCTCCCGGTAGCCGGGTCTCTCCTGATGGAAGATCACGGGACTTCCCAGCTTCCTGCGGACCAGAATCGCCAAAACCAGAATCACAGGGCTTAAAATCAGTAATGCAATTCCGGAAATCAAGATGTCCAGGCCTCTCTTCACATATTTCCCATAGAAATTCATGGTATAAGGCTCCTCGTTGCAAATGTTATTATTCGAAGCAGGCTCTGATCACTTCGATGATATGATCCTGCTGTTCCGGTGTCATTTTGTTATCGCTGGGCAGGCAGAGTCCTCTCTGGAAAATATCCATTCCTGCATCCGGAGCCTCCCCACTGATATAGGCATTGGTTTTTGCCCTGCCATTTCC
>CAKRTZ010000092.1 GCA_934402515.1 uncultured Lachnospiraceae bacterium | reverse complement strand
ATGGCAGAACATGTAATTGATATGCGGCATATCAACAAAGGCTACATGCTGGGGGATGAGATGCTGCCCATTTTAAGAGATATTAACTTTACCGTAGACCCTGGGGAATTTGTGGCGATTTTAGGCCCCTCCGGTTCCGGAAAAACCACGTTGATGAATATGATTGGCTGTATGGATATTTTGGACAGCGGAGAATATTACCTGAACGGCAGAGCCATCCACGATACCTCGGAGGAAGAACTGACGGAGGTGCGGAACAAAGAAATCGGCTTTATCTTCCAGAACTACCAGTTGATTCCCACCTACAATGTGCTACAGAATATCATCATGCCTCTGCTGGTGCGGGGCATGGACCATCGCACGGCGGCGAAGGAATGTAAGGAAAACATCCGGCTGCTGGGACTGGAGGAACGGGTTACCCATAAGCCCAATGAGCTTTCCGGCGGACAGAAACAGCGTGTTTCCATCGCCAGGGCATTGTCTGCCAAACCCGCTATTTTGCTGGCGGACGAGCCCACCGGCGCCCTGGACACTGTCAGTGGAAAAGAAGTGCTGAAACTGTTTGCCCAGTTAAATGAAATGGGAAATACCATCGTGATGATTACCCACGATTTAAAGGTCGCACAGGCGGCAAAACGGGTGGTGCGCATCGAAGATGGCTGTCTGACAGAAATGGAGGGATAGACCCTACGTCCATCCCCCATCTATAGTGAGAATCTGCCCGGTGAGATAGGACGGGGCATCCGCAAGCTGGAGGAGCATCGCTGCCGCCTCTGCGGGTGTCCCTATTCGGTCTGCCGGGATTTCTTCTATAATAGATGCCATCTCCTCCTGGGAAAAACAGCGGTTCATGTCCGTGTCAATCAGCCCGCAGGCAACCCCATTTACCTGGATATTGCTGGGGGCAAGCTCTTTGGCGAGGGCGTGGGTCAAGCCGTTTAATCCCGCCTTGGATGCGGAATAGGCGACCTCCATGGAGGCACCCACATTTCCCCATACCGAGGATACATTCAAAATTTTTCCACGATGATTTTTTAACATGAGAGGAATCGCCAGACGGCTGGTGTAGAAGGCACCGCTTAAGTTGGTGTTTAGCACCTCCTGCCATGCCTCCACGCTCATTTCATGTAACAGTCCCACATAGGAAATCCCTGCGTTATTGATTAACACATCCAGAGAATCCAGCCCTGCAAAAACCGGCTCCAGACTTGCCGGGTCGCTCACATCGGCGGCGAAAATTTCCACCTCTATTTTATAGGAAGAAACAAGTTCATCCCGGAGGGATTGTAATGCCTCCAGCCGGGTGTGACACACCAGAGTCAGGTCGTAACCTGCCCGGGCAAAAGCGATGGCAGATGCCCTTCCGATACCCCGTGATGCCCCTGTAATCAGTGCTCTTTTTTTCATAAAAATTGTGCCTTTCTGAATCAACTTCTTACGCAGCAATGCAGTAAATGCCTTGTTGCTGTGTGAATATCGTCTAATTTTGAGGCTCTGCAAATTTAATAAAATGATAGCGGGTAAACAGCCAAAAGTCAAGCAGATGACAGACGAGTATTGAATTGACAGAATTATTACGTTTATGGCATGTAAAGTTCTTCAATTAAAAAGCCAAAATCAGGAAAGAAAAAATCAATATATGGATACAAATTATAATCAAACTACTATATATGGTATAAAATTGGTTAAAACCGCGAAAACTTGACAAAAAAAGGAAATACTGCTATATTGGCGATTGTAACAAATCTGTAATAATTGCAACAAAAGCTACATAGAATAGTCATGTAGTTTTAAAAAATAGCAATTACAGAAACAGGAGTTTTTATGAAAGCATGTTGTAAAGCAGTTCGGACTTTGATTCTGTGCTTCGCATTTTTTATGCTGGCAGGAAGCAGTATCAATGTTCACGCCGCAGAAGACAATGACACAACCATTACAGTAAATGTAGACGCTTTACGGGTTCGTCAGAATCCGAGTCTCAAGGCAAAACGCCTGGGACGTGTAAATAAGGGCAACACACTTCGCTATATCGATACCATTGACGATGAGTGGATTGCCGTAGAGTTCAACGGTGAAACTGCCTATGTGGCAGCGCAGTATGTGACCATCAACTGCATGGGGCCTGCCGAGGAACAGTCCTCCCAGGAGCAGATTGCAGTGCTGCAGGATGCAGAGACGGAACAGATTGCAATTCAGACCGTGGAAGAAACGGTCACAGAGACTGTTGCAGAAGAAACCGTTGCTGAGACGGTGGAGGAGACAACGGTTGTTGAAGAGACACCGGCTGTGGAGGAAACTCCGGTTCTGGAGGACATAACTTCCAGCCAGGAACCCTCACAGGAGACAGCAGAACAGAAGGATGTGCAGGTGCTGGCAGAAACCCAGCAGACTCCTGCAGAAGAAGCAGTTGTCGCTTATACCGAGGAAGTCCAGGTAGCAGAGGACAACGGAGACAATAGCGCTGACGGCGGTTCCGATGAGGGAATCGTTCTGGAGGAGGAAGCAGTTCCTCTGGCAGCAGAAATCGTAGAGGATTCTTACGAAGTAAAACTTCTGGCAGCATTGATTCAGTGTGAAGCCGGTGGTGAGTGCTACGAAGGTCAGGTAGCGGTGGGAGCCGTTGTCATGAACCGTGTGGCAGATCCCCGTTTCCCTGAGACAATCGCCGAGGTCATTTACCAGCCCGGTCAGTTCACTCCCGTGAAACACGGAAAAGTTGACCGCGTACTGGCAAGCGGAAATATATATGAAAGCTGCCTTGAGGCAGCAAGAGAGGCTGTTTCCGGCGTGTCCAACGTGGGTACCGCTACCAGATTCCGTCGCGGTACAAGAGCGGACGGCATCGTGATTCAGCATCATGTGTTTTATTCTGTGTAATTTGTGATAGAATAAAACATAATATGGTTGTGCTATGGGCATCCTTACCGTATGGGGAATGCCCTTTTTGCGTGATGTGCCTCAGAGAAAAACAAGCACCTGCGGAGCAGGCATTTGTTTTTCTGGGCACATCAGCGAGCAGCACGATAGTGCGAATTCGTGAGCGGTATATGTACTAAGATATAAAATATAAGACATCGTAGCGAGGGAATATAATGCGAAAACTTCTACAGGATTTAAAACAGGAAAGCGGAAAAATCGGGTTATCCATCGTGGGTGCCTTTCTATATGCGGCAGGCTTAAACCTCTTTGTCGTGCCTGCGGGACTTTACACCGGCGGTTTCATGGGTATTGCCCAGTTAATCCGTACCCTTCTGGTAAACGGGCTGCACCTGCCTCTCCAGAACTTTGATATCGCGGGTATCGTCTACTATCTTCTGAACATCCCTGTTTTTATTATCGCTTTTACAAAGATAGGCAAACGCTTTTTCGTTAAGACGATGATCACTGTCACGGCGATGACCATCTTTCTCTCCATCATTCCCACCATCGCACTTTTGCCAGATGATGTGCTGGCTGCCAGCCTGATCGGTGGTCTGGTGTCCGGTTATGGCCTGGGACTGGCATTGAAGATGGGCTCCTCATCCGGCGGCATGGATGTCATCGGAATTATGATGATTAAATCCCCCTGGCATTTCAGCGTGGGCAAAGCCAACCTGGTGGTCAATGTGGCACTGTATGCCATCTATGTATTTATATTTGATATTCCTACCGTGATTTACTCCGTCATCTTTGCGGCCATTCATTCCTTTACCATCGACAGCGCCCATGCACAGAACATCAATGTGGAAGCCAGTGTCATCACGAAAAAGAGCTGCCCGGAGATGGAGCAGGAAATCTTTAACAAGCTGGGACGGGGCATTACCCGCTGGCAGTCCACCGGTGCTTATACCAATGAGCAGAGCCAGGTGCTTTATATTATGATTTCCAAGTACGAGGAGCATGAACTCCGCAACATCATCGAGGAGTATGACCCCGATGCCTTTATCGTGTTCAACGAGGGCGTCAGCGTCTTTGGACATTTCCTGAAAAAGCTTTAAAGGAATTTTCCAAAAAAACTGAAAAATGAATAAAATTGAAAAGTTTTGACAAAGACACTTGACAGAGTGGGACTCACAGGATAAAATAAAATCCGGTTCGTAACAGCGACCCAATGCCCAGATAGCTCAGTCGGTAGAGCAGAGGACTGAAAATCCTCGTGTCACTGGTTCGATTCCGGTTCTGGGCACTACACGCGTGGTGCATTTTGCACCGCCGTTTTATATACAATTTCATATACCGACAGCATTGCTGCCGGAGTCATGCGGGTGTAGTTCAATGGTAGAACACCAGCCTTCCAAGCTGGATACGTGGGTTCGATTCCCATCACCCGCTC
>CAKRTZ010000091.1 GCA_934402515.1 uncultured Lachnospiraceae bacterium | reverse complement strand
CATATTCGGTTCAGAAGTGGTAGAGTAATCATAAATTCCTATAGTTTGAAACAAAATGGCTGTTACACCGGAGAAAGTGAACAGCCATTTTTGTAACCTTTTTCCCTGCAGAAACATCTAAGTATATGTAACCGGAAGTAAGGAATCACAGTTCAGTGACTTTGAAAGAAAGTTACATGTACTGAGAATGGATGAACGATGGACAAATTGCAGTTTATCGTGACAATGAGCAAGAAATAAAGTGTCAGGGGAATGGCATGGAAGTATTTAAATCCAGAATATATGTTTGACATAAAGCCAGTGAAATGCTAGTATAATATCAAAGGGTGCTACCGATAGACGGTTAGCCTGATAATTTAGTGTTCAAAAAGACCGCCAAAGTTGACCAGACCAGGGCGGTCTTTTTGTGCTTATTTTTTGCTCTTAGAACCAACGGTATAGCCAAGAGCAAAACAAGTGAGACACAAGCTGATGATGGCTATAAAAAGTTCCGTTGTAAGCATACGCACAAACCTCCTCACTAGATTTCCCAGGGGGATTTCTATGTAAACAGAGCTAGAACTCTCTGGTGGAGGCTAACCGCCTACCGTGTATGGTAGCACCAAATATATTATAGCAAACATATGTTCTGAAATCAATGAAAATATATTTTAAATGACAAATTTATGTTTCGGTTAGTAAAGTAACAGATCGGAGATTGATTGCTCCCGATGGAGAAGAACAATATGCGTATTTATTAGGCGTGGACGAACCCGTTCAAGAATATACGGGGATAATAATTGCAATTATTCATAGATACGATGATGTTGAAGAAAAATGGGTTGTAGCACCGAAAGGAATGAAGTTCACAAAGGAAGAAATTAAGGAGAAAACTTATTTTCAGGAACAGTATTTTGATTCAGAAATTAGAATGTGAAAATTCCAGTTTCTAAACCCGACTAAAGCATAAGTTAAACTTATAAACCACATGAAATATGAAACCAGCATGGTTTTATTCAAAACATTTTTAATAAAATCAATTTGAATAAAAGACGGAAAAATTAGAGACATTGTTGTCGCTGACTCAATTAGCAATGACTCTCGGACGCATGGGGTAATAACGGAGACAGTAATCAGTATGTTAGTCATAGATGGCAACCATCTTTGCAAAATAAATTCCCTCCGGTTCTTCTTTGGAGGACAGCCCATGGTAAAAGTGCAATTATGATTGACTTTTCTTAAGGCATTTGCTATTCTCAAAGCACATATTTGGGATTCCTATCTGTTTTTTCAAAGGACTATTCAGTCATTCAATCCCATTTGTTTTAGCAGGCAGAGCAGTATATAATAAAAGAGTGAATACGACTCTTCTGCGCCAACTGTAACGTGGGAGGTAACGATGAATTCTCTTGCAGAAAAAAGGGAGCGGGTAAAGAAACTACGCCCCATTGAGATAGCGGAACTGATGAAATGCTTTAACGAGACAGAAATCGACAATCCGAAGTTTCCGAAACTGTTCAGGCGGGCTAAATTTCTGAAAGAGAGCGAAGGAGGAATGATGATAATGTGTGATGTGATGGAAGAATATATGGAACAGGCCAGGCAGGAAGAACGAGAGAAAGCTCAAAAGGAAAAGCAACAACTTTTAGATTTAATCACCCGTATGTCCCAGAATGGAGACACCGACAAAATAGAACAACTGCAAAATCCAGAGTTTTTGCAGGAAATGTTGAACAAGTACGGACTGTAAAAGAAAAGGCTGTTACACCGGAATCAGAAAATTAGTGGTGTGACAGCCATTTTTGTAACCTTTTTCCCTGCAGAAACATCTAAGTATATGTAACCGGAAGTAAGGAATCACAGTTCAGTGACTTTGAAGGAAAGTTACATGTACTGAGAATGGATGAACGATGGACAAACAACAATTTACCAAACAGGTACTGGAGGCAGAGGCATCCCTGTACCATGTGGCACACACCCTGCTTGTGAATGAGGAGGACTGCGCAGATGCCATCCAAAATGCAATTCTGGCAGCCTACGACAAACTGGGCGACTTAAAGAAAGATGCCTATTTTAAAACCTGGCTTACCCGCATCCTCATAAACGAGTGCTACCGGATTCTGCGGGTGGACAGACATCATCTCTCTTTTGAGGACCTGGAGGAGGACAATACCTTGCAGCCTCTGGAAAAAAGTTCCTGCCAGCCGGAACAACGGGTGCTGGAGCAGGACAGTGAAGTGTACCGGGCGGTGTTGGAGCTGGAACTTCCCTACCGGATGCCCTTTGTCCTGTATTATGTGGAGGGGTACTCCGTAAAAGAAGTGGCGCGGATTTTGAAAGTATCTGAGGGCACGGTGAAAACACGGATGCACCGGGCACGCAACCAGTTGAAAGCCATGCTGCAGGAAACAACAGCGGGGAGAAAGGAGAACACCTATGAATAAGACATTACGATATCAGCAGGGAACATTTGAAATACCGCAGCTTGAGACGGTTCCCGAAAGCGTCCACCAGTCAGTATTGGGAGCGCTGGAGACCATTCAGAAAAAAGAAGAAAAGGCCGTAATGCATGGAAATGCCCATCTGTCCAGGCGTGTTCTCCTTCCGCTGGCAGCAACCCTGGTACTTATGACAGGAATGTCAGTTTTTGCAGTAAGTTTGTATGAACAACGCATGAAAAATATCAATCAACAGAAATTAGAGGAATATTATCTGCAAATCCAGACCGCCCGGGTGGACAGCTTTCACTATAACCGCCCACTGACAGAGACAGAAAGAAGTCGGTTTGATACCCTGAATCAGTCATACGAGGAGGAAGGGATGTTTCCCAAGGGAGCACTCACTGTACTGGAATCCCCGGAGGGGTACAAAGGAAAGGGCGTGGGATTTTACGAATCCCGCAGCACCTTTTTTCTCCCGGAGCAGGAGCTGACTGATGAGGAACTCCTTCAACTGATAGACTTTTACCATCAGGTCAATTACAGCCTGCAAAAGGTAGGCGGCCAAATCAAACAGGGAGTGATTCAGGAGCCGGAATCAGAAAACAGTGGTTTGGAACAATCCGTGGCATCGGGTAAAGAACGGCCGTCTGCTCTTGCCTACGAAGGGGATTTAAGCATCCATTGTATGGCGGCAGGAGCCGACTCCATTTATCTGGAGGGGTGGGATGGCATAGAAAAAATGGAAATTGGCAGCAGTGTTTCCACACCTTTCTTTGCGGACTATGACAGGGCAAAGGGCGATACCTCTCTGCAGCCTTACATTTTTGATATGGTGGAAACACCGGAGGGCGAACTGTATGTAGCGGTGGTTTTGTGGGATGGCACGGAAGGAAAAACAGGGCAGATCTGGCATCTGGATGCTGATGGAAATTACTTGAATACCTTGGAATTGGGAGACAAAAAGCCCAGAAAACTGGCGGTGGACGCCCGGGGAAATCTCTATGTGCGTCTAGGGAGCCGGCAGCAGGATGGAACGATTCTCTATGTTTACGACGGACAGGGGGCGTTTCTCACGAAGATTACCTCTGACCATGATTTTCATGTTGCCAACGGAATCTGCAGGGGAAAAGACGGCAAGGTATATATGTTATTTGAGGACTTTGACAGGCAGACCGTGACTACGAACACAGGAATTCTCCGCATTGATTTGGAGGAAAAACAGGCAGTGGTGGCAGCCCAGCATTTTCTTCCAGATCATGGGGCTGCGTATGATGTCCTGGCGCCCGGAGGGGACAGTGATTTTGTCATTCTGGGAATGGATGGGATTTATACTTATGATTTGCAGGATGAAGAATCGCAGCTGCGACTGGCAGCCTATGACGCCCCCTGCTCCTTTGAGGGATGCAAAGCCGCAGTTCTTCCCGATGGACGGATGCTCCTCGCCAAACCCACGGAGTACACGGAAGTCACCGTCGACGGAAAACCCCAGTACCGCTGGAAGGCGGAGGGAACGTGCTTTTATTTCATAGAAAATTGAATGAAAAGAGCAATGACAGGTGTATTTTTGAACAATAAAATCCAACTGGAATAAGTAAAGAAAAAATGATATTATGATTAAGACAGTATAGGAATGTAAAATAATATGGGATAGGAGGGAATCTTATGACAAGACAGGAAGTTCTAATGACCTTTGCACAGGGAACCAGAGAAATATTGAAAAGTAATTTATCTAAACTCATTGTCTATGGTTCCTATGCCCGTGGTGATTATAAAGAGAATTCAGATATTGATGTTATGATATTAACACCGTTGTCAAAGGAAGAAATAGAGAAGATTGAGAACGATATTTTTAACCTTGCATTTGATTTGGAACTAGAGTCAGGGATTGTAATTAATCCAGTTCTGGAAAATGAAACTCATTACAAATACTGGTTGGGAGCACTGCCATTCTATAATAATGTGGAAAGGGAGGG
>CAKRTZ010000090.1 GCA_934402515.1 uncultured Lachnospiraceae bacterium | reverse complement strand
AATATCCTGTGCAATCTGGGCAGACAAAGTATCCGTCTGTTCATCCAACAGTTGTCCGTTTTTCTCCGCATCTTTGCCGTTACCGAAAATCATGCCACTGTAACCGTCCACAATATACACATATCCATTTTCAAAAAGTGTGCGCCCCACGGTGATGCTGGCAATATTATCGATGGGAATATCTGCACTGATAACACCAAACACCTTGCCTGCGCTGCTTTTCAAATTGGTATAAACCGAAGCAATATAAGAGCCGGTCATTCCATCCAGATAGGTCTCCCCAAAGGTCACTTCATCCGCCTTTAAGCCTTCCACATACCAGGGTCTTTCCTTCATAACCCATGCCGGATCATCAGGCGTCCACAGTTTATCGATATAGACCCCTTCCTCCAGTCCGCAATAAATACCGGTTGGGATGGATTCCGGATAAGCATCCGCTACCCGGTATAAATATTCCTGAACGGAAGCCGCATCTGCTTTTCCGTTTTCAATGCTCTTTTTTACGTTTACCATAATCCCAACGGTTTTTTCCACGATGGTACTGATTTTTCCCTCTACAATCTGGCTGGTCAAATCAATTTCCGTACTGAGATTATCCTTTAATTCCCGATTCATTTGTACTACAGTCATCGTACACACCAGACTATAGGTTACAATTACAATGGGAATCAGAATCAGAATCATTTTGTTTTTAATGCTTATAAATTTTCTTTTGTCCATCTGCTGCCTCCTGTATTTTTCTGTCTTAAGCATATTATAAAATGGAAAACAGATCTTTTCTAATACAATTCTATGCTACATTATTTCGACCAACTTCGGGAACATTCTGCACGAATAGCACTTTTTTTGACATGAATGATGGTACTTTAGGTTGAGATGTGTTTCCTTTTCCCTTATAATAAGATTGATTTTTAAAAGTTGTCGGAAGGGAGAGGATACTGTTGAAAATTGCAGTCTGTGATGATAATCAGGAAGAACTGGATCGTGTTGCCTCGCTTTTAGAGGACTACCAGTTGGAAAAAACGGTATCCATTTCTTTCAGGCTTTTTGAGAGCAGCGTGGAACTGTCTTCCATTGCACAGCAGGAGAACTTTGATCTTTATCTGCTGGATGTCCTTATGCCTGCACTAAACGGTATCGATCTGGCGAGAGAAATTCGGAATTTTAATACTGCTGTCCCCATTCTCTTTCTGACCTCTTCACCGGAATTTGCTGTGGAAAGTTATACGGTTCGTGCTGCCAACTATCTTCTGAAACCGGTTTCCAGGGAAAGTCTGTTTCCTGCTCTTGACGATATTTTCGCACAGCAAAAGACAGAGCGTAACAACTATATTATAGTAAAAAGCAATATTGGCATACGCAAAATCCAGCTCTCACAACTTGTCTATGTAGAGGCACAGGATCGCCGCGTTATCTATTATCTGCAAAGCGGCGAGCAAGTTGAATGCCTTGCCCGTTTTTCCACAATTGCCGAAGAATTGCTAAAAAATATCGAATTTATCCAGCCCCATCGCTCCTATCTGGTGAATATGAGTTACATCAACATCATCGGCACGATGGATATGGAATTGCAGGATCATACGGTTCTTCCTCTCGCACAGCGGAGAGTAACCGAAATCAAGGAACATTACCTGGCTTATCAGATGGGAGAAATCATGTCATGAATTTTTCAATTGCTATGAATTTTATCAATTATGGATTTGTTCTTTTCTTTGGAGTTGTGTCATCCCTTTATCTTGCTGACATTCCTTTCTGGAAATATAAGCGTTTTTACCTGCTGACCTTATTCTGCTTCGGCCTGGTCCAGCTGGCTTTTTATTTCTTTATCGGCGAGAATGTCCTCTATAAATGCTATCCCTTTTTGATTCATATTCCACTGATTTTATTGATTCGGTTTGTCTGCCATCGAAGCCTCTATATCTCCATGATTTCCGTGTTATCCGCCTATCTGCTCTGTACACCGCGCAAGTGGGTTGGCACTCTTGTTTCCTCTTTTGCAGGCTATGATTCTACGGTGGCTAACATAACAGAAGTCCTGATTACCCTGCCCTTGCTATTTTGGGTTATTCATTATATTTCTCCTTACATCATCCGGTTGAAATACGAAAGCAAGGTGCTCCTCCGTCTATTCTTTCTTTTACTGGCGCTTTATTATGTACTGGAATATGGGATCACGGTCTACACCAACCTGCTCTATACGGCTTCCCCGGCTTTGATGGAGGCGTTTGACAGTTTTTCTGTATTGATCTTTTTTATCTTTTCCATGATTTCCCTGGAGTTTTCCCGGCAGAAAAATAAAGTGGAACAGATCAATATGCTGCTTCACACTGCCACCACCCAGGCACAAAAGGAGATTGCCCAGCTTTCCCATTCCGAAAAGCAGGCTGCCATTTATCGGCATGACCTGCGGCATCACATGAATTTTCTCAGAAGCTGCATCGCCGGGAACCAGACAGCTGCAGCCCTGGCATATATTGATGAAATCTGCGAGGGCATTGAAAGCAGCAAGGTCACACGTTACTGTGAAAATGAAGTACTGAATCTGATTTTATCCTCCTATGCAGACAAGGCTGCTGCTGCTAAAATCCCTCTGTCCATATCGGTAACTGCCACGGATTTTCTGCGTTTCCAGATTGTGGATCTGTGCAGCCTGCTTTCCAATGCGCTGGAAAATGCACTGAATGCCTGCAGCCTGATGTCTCCAAATTCCAATCGGAATATTTCCTTAAAGGTATTTGAAAAAAGCCGTCATCTTTGTATCAGTATAACCAATACCTATGTAAAGGAACCGGTCTTTGAAGATAAGATTCCTGTCAGCCATACGCAAAATCATGGGATTGGCACCCAGAGCATGATTTCCGTGGTGGAAAAATACAAGGGCATCTATGGCTTCTCCGCCGGCAATGGGGAGTTCCGGTTTCAGGCATCCATGTAATCTTCAATCGGCAGAACAACCTGCGTAATGAATTTGGAGGGGTCTTTATGCTGAGGCGGACCCTCCAGAAAAATGTGGCGCAGGGTACCCCGCGGAGAAGCCTGATGCTCCCCGGCGTATGCTAACAGCCGCCGTCCTACGGCGGGCAGCTCCTCGTAAGCGCCATGATGATAGATGCTCAGGGCATCCGTCGGCTGCAGGAGCGTCACAAACTCTCCCTCGCTTCCCGGGGGGACAGCTACGCAGAAGGACGCCTCCAACGGGGTGCTGATGGAATACTCGATAAAATACATCCGCCGGGTGGTGTCCGTCCCATAGGTGCGCATGGCCTCCAGCGCCGTGTTCCGCAGCAGCACCGTCTTCTCCGCGACGGAATCGCTGCAATAAGTCCGCCGATAGACCAGCTGGCTTTGCAGCCGTAATTTCCTGACCTGCGGGGGCACGGCTGAGGTGCGCTCATAGAGCTTTTCAATATTCAGATTCAGCTGGTCGCGCAGCTTTTCCAGCCGCCGGATCATGGATAGAAGATCCAAGGAGTCCTCATAATACCCTCGTATCTCGTCCAGCGACAGCCCCAAATCCTGCAGCGTGCGGATGTTGCGGATTTTGGTAAAGGTGTCGATGGTGTAATAGCGGTTTCCGGCATCCCCCTTCTTGACATCGGGACAGATCAGTCCATGCTCCTCATAATTCAAAATCATGCGCCGTGTCACGCCCACTCCCCGGGCGATTTCCCCGATAGTGAACAGCTCCTGTCTCTCCTTCATAAACAACCTCCTCCAGCAGCAAAAAATATTGCATCGGACATCAATGTACGATGTATAATAACATTATAGTAAAGCCATGATGAAATGGCAAGGAGGAATACCTATGAAGAAACGAAGGAAGAAACGAATCCTAAGTCTGACGATGGTGCTGGCACTGTGCCTGACGCTGTTTCCCACCTCAGCTTTGGCAGCAGAGGACAGCGGTGCAGCCATCGTCACAGGTGGTCTGTGTGCGCACCACACGGAGCATGATGAAGCATGTGGGTATGTGGAGGGGATTGCAGAAAGCCCCTGTACCCACGAACACAGTGAGGAATGCTATCATGAGGTCACAAGCTGCACCCACGAACATACCCCGGACTGCTACCCGGCAGAGGACAGCAGCATTCCGGAGGACAGCAGCATTCCGGAGGACGGGACGGCATCCTCTGAGGACGAGGAAGCCCCGGAGGCAACACCCTCCGAGCCTGCAGAGCCTACCGCGTGCAGCCATGTATGCAGCGAGGAAAGCGGCTGTATCAAGCAGGAGCTGGACTGCCAGCATGAACATAACGAGGAGTGCGGATATGCACCGGCTGTGGAGGGACAGCCCTGCACCTATGTCTGTACCCTGTGCGGCATGACCGAGATTACGGCATGGAGCTGGGTGGATGCACAGGATGTCCTTGACCCGGAAAGCGGTGTACTTGCCCTGTCCGCCAGTGCAGAGAGCCCTGTCTCCTATGAGGATATCGTGGATCTGCTCCCTGTAGAAATCGAAGCCACTACAGAGGACGGCACAGAACCCCTTTCCCTGGATAGCTGGAGCTGTGACGATTATCCTGCTGAGGGAGCCTATACCGGCAGCTATGCTTTTCATGCAGTACTTCCAGAGGGCTATGGGCT
>CAKRTZ010000089.1 GCA_934402515.1 uncultured Lachnospiraceae bacterium | reverse complement strand
AAGATGCAACTCAATCATACCTTGAGGTTCTTTTTTATTCAATTGGTATTATTTCTGAATTACAGGAATGCTCCTATATATCTCAAAACACATTCTTCCATTATGATAAGGGCATTTCCATGGCTCTGTAATTGGTTTTCTGCTTTCAGGGATTCCAAAGGCTGACAAATCCCAATACCATTCACTTCCCTTCCTCTTATCAACGAAATGCTCCTTAATATAGTTCCAGATTTTCTCTGCAGTCGTCAAATACTCTAAATTATTGCTACGCTCAAACGCATTATAGAATCCGACTACAGATTCTGCCTGTATCCACCACACCTTTGTTTTATCGATTACTCCGTTAAATTTCTCATTATTAACGGAACATCCATCCATGGCATTATCATAAATACTTTTTGCCAGAGAGTTTGTCATGTTATTCACTCTCTGAAGGATAATATCATCTCTTAAAACATCTGCTGCTCTGTCCAACAGCCAGGATGCCTCAATGTCATGACCGTAAGAATACAAATCTGCAATACTATTCATCCTTTCGTCAAAAAATACTTCCAGTTTTGCTTCTTCTGGATTATAGACCTTCTTTTCAAATAATTCTAAAATGTAAAGCAGTCTCTTTCTGACTCGTAAATTCCCCGATATCTTATATAATTCCGTGTATGCTTCTAAAAGATGCAGCAAAGTGTTCATTGTCTTAGATGCATTGACTCCATTCTCGGACAGTTTTTCGTTCTCTATCGGATTCCATTGCCTATCAAATGCTTCCTTATATCCATATTTATCTACACACTTTTCTTCTATACAATCAAACAGATACATCGCCCTGTTAAGTGCTTCTGATTTTTGAGTAGCCTCATAATATGCAGTTAATGCATAGATTGCAAATGCCTGGTTATAAGTATGTTTCATGGATTCCTTAACATTTCCTTCATAGTCAAGCATCCAGAATACACCATCATACTCATAATCCAGACATTTTTTAACTAAAAATTCATAGGCATGTTCCATGCAATCCTTTATTTTTTTATCTTTTACTATCATGTATGCATTAGAAAAGAACCAAAGAATCCTGCTATTTAAAATCACACCTTTATCTGCTTTTTCGTCAATCTTCAAATTGAAATCTACCATTCCATAATATCCACCATATTTCTCATCCTTCAGTTTCATCCAATATGGCAGTATTACATCTTTGCAGTGTTTCATTAATTCCGTAGACAGCATAATATATCCTTCCTCCTCCCTTCTGTTGCTTTAATTATAATTTTCTTCTATATGCCCCTACCACAGTATCCCTTTATTTTTCTATGCAATTTTTTAGGTGCAATAGAATTCTGCATGCAGAATTCTCCGCCTGCGGCGGGTAGTTTTAACGACATTCTTCATTTCCGCCGCAGTGCGCTCCCGCGGAGCGTTTTTTAATTCATAGGAAGGATTTTCCTATGAATTAAAAGGAAAAACCCCGAAGACTTTTTCCGTCTCCGAGGTTTTTGCTACGCTTCGTCACCGATCTTCATGAAAAAGGTAAACAGGTACAATCCGCAGATCCCTACCAATGCGTAAATGACCCGGGACAACCAGCTCATGTTCCCAAAGAGCACCGCCACCAGGTCGAATTTAAAGAATCCGATTAAGCCCCAGTTGACCGCTCCGATAATCACTAAAGTCAGTGCAATATAATCCAATGTCTTGTTCATAATAAACACCATTCCTTTCTGTTCGTTTCCGAAGAAAATGAGTTTTATTACTCACAGTTATTGTTTCTTGCTCTGCTAATTTTATTCAAAATGAGTTAATCGACTTTCAAAATCAATTCCAGGATCCGCTTTGCACATACATCCATCTCTGCACGGGTCAGAACACCTTTCTCCAAAGCTTCCATCAGACGATCCGGATAGCCACAGCCCATCTTCACATCATTGCCGGCCTTTGTCTCCTTGTAGTGCTCGCCGGCAGTCCACCAGTCAGAGGTTACCATGCCGTCGAAGCCCCACTCACCACGGAGGATGCCTTCTAGCAGTTCTCTGTTTTCTGAAGTTCTCTGCCCGTTGAGGATATTGTAGGAGGTCATAATGCTCCAGGGTTTTGCTTCCTTTATAATAATTTCAAATGCTTTTAAGTAAATCTCCCGGATTGCACGCTCGGAAGCTCTGGAATCACTGTTCTTGCGGTTCGTCTCTTTATTGTTCAACGCAAAATGCTTAACCGTTGCACCGATGCGGTTGCTCTGGATTCCCCGCACCATTGCCGCAGCCAGTCTGCCAGTGAGATAAGGGTCCTCGGAATAATACTCAAAGTTTCTTCCGCAAAGAGGGCTTCTATGGATATTAACTGCGGGAGTCAGCCATACACCCAGATTGTTTTCTTTTAATTCTTTTCCTCCGGCTTCTCCCACTGCTTCAATGATTTCCGGATTCCAGCTGCAGGCAAGAAGTGTTGCGCAGGGCCATGCTGTGGTGCGCACACCACGGTTGGGAATAATCCGCAATCCGGCAGGTCCATCTGCAGTCATCACCGCAGGAATGCCGTATTTGGTCAGACCACCGTAGCCAAAGGTGTTTGCTACACTGGTGTTGGGATGTCCACCCAGAAGAACCGCCACCTCTCTGTCACTCAGCTGTGCCAGGAATTCATCAAGAGTAATTTTTCCCTCTGCCACTTCAATCAGCTTATGCAGATTTTCGGATTGTTTTGCCCACAGACAGCAGCCACTTTCAAACTCCACATTGGGAGTAAATCCCTCTGTCTCAGCTGCAGTCAAGGGAACCAGAACATTTTCATTGGCATTATGAGGTTCGGCAGCGGGTAATGTTTCCATCTCTCCATCAGCTGTCATACGCTCTTTTAATGAAGTAGGCACCAGTTTAGCAGATAACTGTTCTACCACTTTGTCTTCCTTCAGTTCCAGTACATAGTCCATTTCCACAGTATCCCGTACGGAGGTTCCCACATGGAAGGTGTAGCTGCCAGCCTCTAAAATGTAAGCAGACTTACAAATTTTGCCCAGATCATCATAGGATGCCATCTGAGCCACCGGGAAGGTAAGAATCAGATGCTGGCTTTCACCGGGCTGTAATTCCTTGGTCTTCCGGAAGGCGGCAAGCTGTCTGGCCGGCTTGCCCAATTTGCCCTGAGGTGCGCTGAAATAGACCTGTACCACTTCTTTTCCATTGTATTTACCGGTGTTGCACACATCCAGGCTGATTTGAATCTCTTCTTCCATGCACTCTGCCTTGATATTGGAAAGCGCAAAGCTTGTGTAGGATAATCCGAAACCAAAACAATAATTGACTTTTTCCTTTGCACCGGGAATGGTTTCAAAATACCGATATCCCACATAAATGTCATCGGTGTAGTCCACATATTCCTCGGACTCATGGAAATTATAGCTGGAAGGATAGTCTTCCAGTTTGTCGGCGAAGGTGTCAGAAAGCTTACCGGAGGGAGTTCCCTCACCAATCAGAAGCTCTGCTGCAGCCAAACCGCCTTCCATACCACCCTGCCATGCCATCAGCACTGCATCGATTAGGTCATCCTTGGCAAACCAGGTGGTGTCAACCATACCTCCCACGTTCATCACCACAATCACTTTGGCAAAGTTCTCTTTCACCGTGTCAACCAGTGCTTCCTCTGCTTTGGTAAGGTAAAAATCACCGTTCTCAAACAGACGTGCAGACATGGCTGTCATTACTTCTTCATTATCACTCAGGCGGTCGTTTTTGGTATCTGCTACACTCTTGCGGTCCCATCCTTCACCGGAGAAACGGCAGATGGTAATAACCGCCGTATCGGTAAAAGCCTTTGCCTCACATAACAGTTCCTCTGGCACTTCCGGTTCCAGCGTCATCCCGGGCACAGCACCCTCTGCATATTGTTTCTTTACATTTTCTCTATAGAAATCAGCCAGCTTTTCAAACACGCTGACGCTCTCTTTCTTCTGGGAAAATCCCTCGTACAGGTTGCGGATATAGGGCACATAGACATCACCACTTCCGCCGCCGCCTTTCACATAGTCAAAGGTTCCTTTTCCAAATAAAGCCACTTTGCTTCCTCTGGGTAATGGAAGTACCTGATTTTGATTCTTCAAAAGAACCATGCCTTCCTTGGCTGCATCTTTGGACAGCGCGATATGTTCCTTACTTGCTGTCACTCTACATCCGTCTTCTCCCAGCGGCAGTACCGGCTGGTAAAACGCTCTTGTCCATTTCTCCATGTGTCTTTCCACCTTTCCTGATTTTCATTCAACATTATGCCAGAATTCTCGAACATGTCGACTCTCTCTGGATGATTCTTCCGTAAAGCACTTCAATACTGCCCGGATCCCCCGAAATCAGCTTTAGGACCTGTTCCGGCACTTTCACTCCGAAATCCACCAGTGCCTCAATCGTACCCAATGCACTGGAATCATTACCGGCAAAAATAGCATCCGGCAGCTCTCTTCCCGACTCCAGATATTCCTTCATTGCGTTATACGCCGTATCCTGTTCGAAATTGCCCTGCAGCATGTCTTTCTCACTTAAGATTACTCCGTGTTTTTTCAACATGTCTGTAAAGCCTCTCCGGCGCTCAATATTATCAAATGTATGTAAAACTCCCTGTATATACAGGAACGTTCTGTTTCCAAGTTGCCGGCTCTTTGTGCGCGAGCGGTATGCGTAGCATAAACTTCTTCTCCGCGAGCTGCGCATCCCCGCAGAGCGTTTGTTTCACTCATGGGATTTTTCTATGAGTGAAACGGACAGCCGACATATAAAATGCCGGCTGTCCTGAATACAAATCCTATCCGGATTTTTCAATCATTCAATTTCTGCTTA
>CAKRTZ010000088.1 GCA_934402515.1 uncultured Lachnospiraceae bacterium | reverse complement strand
GACTTTCAGTATAATAGATTCTATATGGCAGAAAATAGAACGAAAAGGAAAATTTTATGAATATTATACTTTTATCCGGCGGTTCGGGCAAACGGCTCTGGCCCTTGTCCAATGAAGTCCGCTCCAAACAGTTTTTACAGCTCCTCACGGACGAAAAGGGGGAGCATGAGTCCATGGTACAGCGGGTGTATCGCCAGATTCGTGCCGCAGGCATCGAAGACCATATCGTGGTGGCAACCAGTGCCTCCCAGAAAGATTCCATCCGCAGACAGCTGGGCAAAAAAGTGGACGTGGTGGTGGAACCGGAGCGTCGTAATACTTTTCCGGCGATTGTGCTGGCATCTTCCTACCTTACTTCTGAGCGGCAGGTGGATGCGGAGGAGACGGTGATTGTGTTGCCCGTTGACCCCTATGTGGATTTATCCTATTTCCAGACCTTCCTCAAAATGGACGAGGTGGTACAGAGTGGTAAGGCAGACATGGTGCTCATGGGTATCCAGCCCTCTTATCCTTCGGCCAAGTACGGCTATATCCTCTGCAAGGACGGAGCTGATGGCGGGCATGTGGTCACCGGCTTTAAGGAGAAACCGGACGAAAACGTGGCAACGGAACTGATTGCCGGTGGTGCATTGTGGAATGGCGGTGTTTTTGCCTTTAAATTATCCTATCTGCAGAAAATAACCAAACAATATTTGCAAGAAATTGATTTCCATTCTGTGAGAAGTCACTATGGGGACTTAAAGAAGGACAGCTTTGATTATGAAGTGGTAGAAAAGGCACAATCCCTGGCAGTGGTTACCTACGAAGGGCAGTGGAAGGATATCGGAACCTGGAATACCCTCACAGAGGTGATGAAGGAAAACAGCGTGGGGGATGTGACCATGGGCGAGGAATGTGTGAACACCCATGTCATCAACGAACTTTCCATTCCGGTGGTAACCCTGGGAACAGAAAACATTGTGGTAGCAGCCAGCCCCGACGGAATTTTAGTTTCTGACAAGCATAAGAGTTCCTATATCAAACCTCATGTGGAAAAGCTGGACAACCGTCCCATGTATGAGGAAAGCATCTGGGGCGATTACAAGGTGTTAGACTATACCCAGTATGAGGACGGTCATCGTTCTCTCATCAAGCAGATGCAGGTAAGTGCCGGAAAATATCTGGATTATTTAAGTCATAAGCATAAGGATGTGACCTGGACCATTGTGGATGGACAGGGGTATCTGATTATGGACGGCGTGACCACCATTGCCCGGGGCGGTGATGTGTTCCATTTCCGCGCCGGAGACAAGCATGGATTGAAAGCTATCTCTGACATGCATCTGGTGGAGGTGCAGATGGGCAACGAATTATCAGAAGAAGATGTGGTCATCTACGAGTGGCCCGAATAATGGATATGAGTGAGCAGACAGTAGTAAAACCTTATTATAAAGAAATTGATATCCTCAGGGGACTGGCGATTCTCATGGTGCTGTGTTACCATTCCATCCTGGTTTATCCCATCAATCTCCACGAAATTGCGTGGTGCAGGGAACTCCATTCCTATTTGTGGGTAGTGGAGATGCCCCTGTTTTTCCTGGTGTCGGGCTTTTGCTTTCAGTATGGAACCACAGAAAAAAAGGGCGCAGTAAAAACCTACGGAACCTATCTCTGGAAAAAGACAAAGCGGGTTCTGGTGCCTCATGTGGTGTTTGGCTTGCTGGACATTGGAATGAGGGTACTGCCCACGGGACTGGTGAACAAAACCGACGATGCGGGAACATTGATTTATGAATTTCTGTTTTTCGGTGGCAGTGACTGGTTTTTGTGGACGCTTTTTGTAATGTTTTTGATTTTTCCTTTATTTCACTGGCTTTTCCGGAAGGGAACACTGGGGAAAGAAATCGTCATATTGGCAGTGTGCCTGCTATATTTTCTCCGGGGGTTTCTGCCGGGAATATTTTTACTGTCCACGTTGGCAGAATTTTTACCCTATTTTTTTATTGGCTACCTGATTCGGCAAAGCGGTGCTTATGAGGCGGTACGGAAAAACCTGGCAAACTGGGGTGTTACCATTGTGGCAATTCTTGCGTCGGTGCTGTTTTTTATGATGTACATGCAGCTGGAGAACGGTCTGCCCTTGTTTGGTGTGGAGATTCCGGTGTTGAACCAGTATAACGACAGAATCCAGGATTTATTGCAGATGCTGGTGGCGTTAAATGGAGCGTTGATCTGTTTTAAACTGGCGGAGCTGATTTTGAAGGGACCGAATCCGTCCATCGAATATCTGGAGAGCGATGGCACAGCACTGGTGAAAAAAAGCCAGAACCGGGTCCATGGATTTTTCATGGATTGCAGCCACTATTCCCTACAGTTATATCTACTGGATGGCTATGCCCTGGTGGTGACCCGGACGATTCTGGTATCGGTGCTTGGTGTGACCAATCCCTGGATTTTGATTCTGGGCAATTTCATTCTGGACACGGCGATTTGCCTGGCACTGTCTAAGTTTGTAATTGATAAAGTGAAAGTATTCCGCCTGTTGTGTGGCTTAAACTAAAGGAGAAACAAAATGAAGAAACTAATCGAACAGATTTTGAAATTCGGAGTGGTAGGGGTAGTCTGCTTTCTGATTGATTATCTGGTGGGACTGGTGACCATGAATGTCCTGCTGAAAGCCTTTGGTGAGGACTTTTTTACCCAGGCCTCCATGATTGGATCCGTGCTGGGCTTTGTGATTTCGGTGATTGTGAACTACATTCTCAGCTTTAAATTTGTCTTTGAGCGGAAAGAGGACATGAACCGCAAGACGGAATTCGTGATTTTTGTCATTTTAAGTCTCATTGGCATGGGCTTGAATTCCCTGATTATCTGGGTATTTGTAGAGCCTGTCTTTAACAGCTTTGCATGGGTGAGAAGTTTTGGCTACAGTCTGGTTTACACCGGAGCAAAGATTATCGCCACTGCCATTGTCATGGTTTATAATTTTGTGACCCGTAAGATTTTTCTGGAGAAACACGACTAAGCTCGGAGGTGCTTATGGCGATTGTAAAATTGTTGTATTGGTTGCTTCTGCTACCTTTTTTATTGGGAATCTTTCCGTTATGCGGAATGCCCAGAGAAAAACGGACGCCGGGAGTGCAGTATCTCTCCGGTTTCTTTGTAATGCTGGCGGTTTTTCAACTTTTTGCGGTTCCGTTGGTACTGCGGGAGGCAGACATTTCTGTGCTGGTGATCCTGAATCTGGTTGTAACTTCCCTGTTAGCGGTGGGGGCAGTGGTGATTCTGGTGCGGAGTTTTCACAGGAAAGCCTGGTCGGTGTCCCTGCTTCATGGAGTAGACAAGGGAATGAGCCGCAGCACATTGGTCTTTACTTTTTGTTACTGGTGCATTTTCTTATGTATCCTGGCATTCCAGCTTTATATGGCAGTGACCCGCGCCTCTTTCGACGGGGATGATGCCTATTATGTGGCACAGTCCGTGATGGCAGACCAGAATGGTTCCATGTATGAGGTGGATCCTTATACCGGAGCCGCTGCAAGATTCGATGCGAGACATGCTACCGCTACCGTGACCATGTGGATTGCGGTGCTTGCCCGGATGACGGGGATTCACGCCACCATTCTTTCTCATACCATTCTGCCCCTGGTGATTTTGCCAGTGGTTTATTTGATTTATCTGCAAATTGGTAAAGTACTGTGCAGGGAAAAACGGATGCTGCCCATTTTTATGATTCTCATGGCACTGTTGCAGATGTTTGGCTATGTGTCCTTGTATACAAAAGAAACCTTCCTGATGACCCGCACCTGGCAGGGAAAGGCATTGGCAGGAAACCTGGTATTTCCGGCAATTTTTTGGATTTTGTTCTATTTTGCCCAGACCATTCCGGTAAAGAAAAAGGAAGAGGTTCTGGAGGACCGGGAGACCATGCCGCTGCGGTGGGGGGGTTGGATGTTACTCTTGTGCATCAATACCTTTGCAGCCATGTGTTCGTCCCTGGCAGCTTTTCTGGCAGCATTGATGATTGCAGCGTTTGGACTGGTGCTCTCCATTCAGAAGCGGAATCTGAAACTGCTGTTTCAACTGGCACTAAGCTGTGTGCCCTGTGTGTTTTACATGGGACTTTACATTATTTTGCGATAGGAGGGGACGCTGATGTGGGATTTTCAACCTATTATTGACATCTGGAAGGCGTATGCCGGAACGGGTTCCCTGCTGGTGCTGTTTCTGCTGTCCCTCTTTTATATATGGAAGAAAGAGGAGCGAAAAGAGATCCGTAATCTGATGGTATGGGGAACGGTGCTCATTGCGGCTGGCTTTTCCTGTCCGCTGTTTCGGAAAATTTTTGTCCGTCTGCTGGATTCCGAAACCTATTACCGGGTTCTCTGGGTTCTTCCCATTGGAGTGGCGATTGCCTATGCAGGGATGCTGTTGCTGCGGGAGGACAAAGATTCGGCAGTAGAAGAGGTCACAGGAGACAAGAGTGGAGAGGCAGCCCTATCGGGAGACAAAGAAAAGACGATACCCTTTCGGAGAAAGCGCAGACCCTGGGTGCAGCCGGTGGGGTTAGTGGTGCTGGCAGCAGTGGTGGCACTGTCCGGCAGTCTGGTATACAAAAGCACCTATATTTCCAAGGCGGAAAATGTCTATCATATTCCCCAGGTGGTGGTGGAAATCTGTGATGAAATTTTGCCGGAGGAAGCGGGCGAGGATGAAGATGGCAAGGTCATGGCAGTTTTTCCTTCGGAACTGATTCATTTTATACGACAATATTCCTCCGATGTGATGATGCCCTACGGACGGGAGATGCTGGTGGAACGCTGGGGAAATGAGCGGGAATTGTTTACGCTTATGGAAGCGGAAACCTACGATGTGGAGTGGATTGCGGATAAGGCGATTCAGAACTATTGCCGGTATGTGATTTTAAACAGCTATAAGCC
>CAKRTZ010000087.1 GCA_934402515.1 uncultured Lachnospiraceae bacterium | reverse complement strand
CTCCGTAAACCGGAGTCAATTTAATGGAGGTATTTTATGGAGAAGGCATTAAAGAAAAGCGCACCGATTTTTATTCTTCCCACATTAATTGCATTTACCATCGGATTTATCGTTCCCTTTATACAGGGTTTGTATTTATCCTTCTGTCAGTTTACCACAGTAAGCAATGCAACCTGGGTGGGACTCGCAAACTATAAAGCAGCATTCACCGATACGACATTTGGTCATTCCTTTATTTTTACCGTACTGTTCGCAGTCGTATCCATTTTATCCATCAACATTCTGGCTTTCGCGCTGGCAGTGCTTCTGACCCAGCAGCTGAAAGGAACCAATATTTTCAGAACCGTATTTTTTATGCCGAACTTAATCGGCGGTATCGTACTCGGTTATATCTGGCAGATTCTGATTAACTGCGTACTGACTATTGTAGAAAAACCTCTGCTGGCGTTGAACTCCTCCGCAGGTTACTGGGGCATGATTATTCTCATGTGCTGGCAGCAGATTGGATATATGATGATTATTTATATTGCAGGTCTGCAGAGTGTGCCTGATTCCCTCACAGAAGCGGCGGAAATCGATGGTGCTACCAAGTGGCAGATTCTCCTGAAGGTAAAGATTCCCATGGTTATGTCCTCTATTACCGTTTGTGTATTCCTGACATTGACCAACTCCTTCAAGCTCTTCGACCAGAACCTGGCTCTGACCGGTGGCGAACCAAACCACGCAACAGAAATGATGGCAATGAATATCTATAACACCTTCTACTCCCGTGCAGGAATGCAGTGGAAGGGTTATGGACAGGCGAAAGCAGTCATCTTCTGCGTATTGGTTATCGCAATTTCCATGATTCAGTTGAAGGCAACAAGGTCTAAGGAGGTACAGCAATAATGAAAAAGAAAACAAAAGTTGGAGATATGATCTGGATCGTTATTCTGACAATCCTCTCCTTACTCTGGATTTACCCGGCATTCATGATTCTGATTAACTCCTTAAAACAGGAGTCTGCAATCAGCACCGGCACCGTATTTAAGCTTCCCACTGCTGATACGTTTGCAGGACTTTCCAACTATTTGAATGCCATTGAATCCAAAGGCTTTCTGAGCAGTTTCTGCTACAGTTTATTTATTACGGTTTCCTCTGTAGTAGCAATCTTACTGTTCTGCTCCATGTGTGCATGGTACATTTCCCGTGTGAAGGGTATGTTATCCCAGGCTTTATACTTTTTATTTGCTTTTTCCATGGTGGTACCGTTCCAGATGGTTATGTTTACCCTGTCTCAGACCGCAGACAGATTACATCTGAACACTCCCTGGAATATCTGGGTGATTTATCTCGGTTTCGGTGCAGGACTTGCCGTATTCATGTTCTGCGGCTTTATGAAATCCATTCCCGTGGAAGTGGAAGAGGCCGCGCTAATTGATGGCTGCAGCCCTATTCAGACATTTTTTAAGATTGATGTGCATATGCTGGCACCAACCATGATTTCCGTAGGTATTCTGGAAGCCATGTGGGTATGGAATGACTACTTATTGCCCACACTGGTATTGGATATCAAAAAATATAAAACCATTCCCATGCTGATCCAATACTTCCGCGGAAGTTACGGAAAAGTAGAAATGGGTCCCATGATGGCAAGCATTATGTTAACCATTATTCCCATCATTATTGTATACCTGGCAGGACAGAAATATATTATCAAAGGTGTGGCAGCCGGCGCAGTAAAAGGCTAAGCACAAAATAAGGAGAATACCCAAATGGCAATGAACACGCTATTAGAAAACAAATTAGGCAAAGCAATCAACGGAGCATCCGACAGAGAAATTTATGAGGCATTGCTCACCATCGTGAAAGAGATGGCAGAAGAGAGAACCACAAAGGCTTCCGAAAGTAAAAAGAAGATTTACTACGTGTCTGCAGAGTTTCTCATCGGTAAACTTCTTTCTAATAACATGATTAACCTTGGCATCTATGACGAGGTAAAGGCACTGCTGAAAGAAAATGGCAAAGATCTGGCAGCTATTGAAGAAATCGAGCCGGAACCTTCTCTGGGAAATGGCGGTCTGGGCAGACTGGCAGCATGTTTCCTGGATTCCATGGCAAGTCTTGGCTTACCCGGTGACGGTATCGGTCTCAACTACCATTTGGGACTGTTCAAACAGGAATTTGAAAAAGAACTGCAGAGGGAAACACCCAATCCTTGGATTGAAAAGCAGAACTGGCTCACTCCCACCGGAGTATCCTATCCGGTTACTTTTGGTAATCTGACTTTACAGGCTCGCATGTATGACATTGATGTGACCGGTTATGAGAACAGAACCAATAAACTCCATCTCTTTGATGTGGACACCGTAGACGAGTCCATTGTCGAGGATGGCATCGCTTTTGATAAAACCGACATTGCGAAGAACCTGACACTGTTCCTCTACCCGGATGATTCTGATGAGGAGGGCAGACAGCTTCGTATTTATCAGCAGTATTTCATGGTAAGCAGCGGTGCACAGTTGATTCTGGACGAGAGTATGAAGAGAGGTTCCAACCTCCATGACCTCTATGACTATGCTGTCATCCAGATCAACGATACTCATCCTACCATGATTATCCCGGAGATGATCCGGTTGTTGACAGAGCGTGGCATCTCCATGGATGAGGCGATTGACATTGTTTCCAAAACCTGTGCGTATACCAACCACACCATTCTGGCAGAGGCTCTGGAGAAATGGCCCATCACCTATTTACAGAAGGTGGTTCCCCAGTTAGTTCCCATTATCGAGATTCTGGACGATAAAGTAAGAAGAAAATACGATGACGAGCGAGTGGTCATCATTGATAAAAACGATGTGGTTCACATGGCACACATTGATATCCATTATGGTTTTTCCGTAAACGGCGTGGCATCCCTTCACACTGAGATTCTGAAGGACACCGAGCTGCATCCTTTTTACGAGATTTACCCGGAGAAATTCAACAACAAGACTAACGGTATCACTTTCCGCAGATGGCTGTTACACTGTGATCCCAGGTTAGCAGCCCTGCTTGATGAAACCATTGGTACGGATTACCGGAAGGATGCCACCCAGCTTTCCAAGCTTCTCGCATTTAAAGATGACGAAGCATTTAAGAATAAGCTTTTGCGTGTAAAGATGGAAAATAAGAAGGAACTGTGTGCATATCTGGAAGAAACACAGGGTATTACCCTGAATCCTGACAGTATCTTTGATACTCAGATCAAACGTCTCCATGAGTATAAGAGACAGCAGATGAATGCATTATATGTTATTCATAAATATCTGGAGATTAAAGCTGGAAAGAAACCCAGTACTCCCATCACTGTTATTTTCGGTGCAAAGGCAGCTCCGGCATATGTGATTGCAAAAGACATCATTCATCTGATATTATGTTTACAGGAACTGATTAATAACGATTCTGAGGTAAGTCCTTACCTGAAGGTTGTTATGGTAGAAAACTATAATGTAACCAAGGCAGAAAAGCTGATTCCCGCAACGGACCTCTCAGAGCAGATTTCCTTGGCATCCAAGGAAGCCAGCGGCACCGGAAACATGAAGTTTATGTTAAATGGTGCTCTGACACTGGGAACCGAGGACGGAGCAAACGTAGAGATTCACGAACTGGTAGGCGATGATAATATTTTCATTTTCGGTGCTTCCAGTGAAGAAGTAATCGCCCATTATGAGAAGGCAGATTATGTATCAAGGGACATCTACGAGAACGACCCTGTGGTAAAAGAGGCAGTGGATTTCATTACTTCTGCGGAATTGTTGAAGATCGGTCATGAGGAAAATCTCACAAGATTGCAGAACGAACTTCTGAACAAAGACTGGTTTATGACACTATTAGACTTCCGTACCTACCTTGCGAAGAAGGAAGAAGCATATAAAGCTTATGAGGACAGAAGCAGTTTCGCATCTAAGATGATCGTAAATATTGCAAAATCCGGCTATTTTTCATCCGATCGAACCATCGAGGAATACAACCAGGATATCTGGCACGTTTAAGAAAGGTTTGGTATTACTATGAGAGAAAGTGGTATTTTAATGCCCATCTTTTCCCTGCCGTCCAAATACGGAATCGGCTGCTTCTCTAAAGAAGCATATGAATTTGTGGATCTGCTGAAAGAGGCAGGACAGAAGAAATGGCAGATTCTGCCTCTGGGGCCTACCGGTTACGGAGATTCCCCTTACCAGTCTTTCTCTACCTTTGCAGGAAATCCTTATTTCATTGATCCGGAAACACTGGTGGACGAGGGATTGCTGATGATCCATGAATGCGAGGATAGTATGCCGGCAGAGACGGTGGAGGACAACTCTATTGATTATGAATGGTTGTATCAGCATCGTTTTGAACTGCTGCGTCAGGCGTTCCGGCGGTTTACACCGGATGCCGGCTATGAGAAATTTCTGGCAGACAATGAAGACTGGCTGACAGACTACTGCCTGTACATGGCAATCAAAGCCAATCAGGGAAATGTCAGCTACATTGAGTGGAAGGATGAATACAGAAACAGAGAGCCCCAAGCTCTTGCAGAGGCAAAGGAAATCTTTAAGGAGGAAATCGACTTCTATCGTTTCCAGCAGTATGAGTTCCGCAAACAGTGGGACAAGCTGCACGCTTATGCCAACAAGCAGGGCGTGGAGATTATCGGAGATATCCCCATCTATGTAGCCTTTGACAGTGCAGATACCTGGGCAGACCCGAAGCTATTCCAGATTGGAGAGGATAATCTTCCCACCGGAGTGGCAGGATGTCCTCCCGATGCCTTTTCTGCTACCGGCCAGCTGTGGGGTAACCCTTTATTTAACTGGGAGTACCACAAACAGACCGGTTATGCCTGGTGGTTAAAGAGAATTGCCCATTGCTTTTCCTTATATGATGTGGTAAGAATCGACCATTTCCGTGGTTTTGATGAATATTATGCAATTCCCTACGGGGACAAAACCGCAGAGTTCGGTAAATGGATGCCGGGTCCCGGAATGGATTTGTTTGGCACGGTGAAAGAGAAGCTGGGTGATTTGAGAATTATCGCTGAGGATTTAGGATTCCTCACCGATTCTGTGAGACAGCTTCTGGTGGATTCCGGTTATCCGGGCATGAAGGTGCTGCAGTTTGCTTTCGATTCCAGAGAGCCAAGCAACTATCTGCCCCACACCTATCCCCGCAACTGTGTGGTTTACACGGGAACCCATGATAACACCACCACCCGTGGCTGGTATCACGAAATCCGCCCGGACTGCCGTGCTTTTGCCAAAGAGTATATGCATGTGGATGCCTTGGATGAGGACAGCTTATCCTGGAACTTCATCACCCTTGCCATGAGCAGTGTGGCAGATTTATGCGTCATTCCCATGCAGGATTACCTGTGTCTGGATGAGAAGGCGCGTATCAATAC
>CAKRTZ010000086.1 GCA_934402515.1 uncultured Lachnospiraceae bacterium | reverse complement strand
AGCACATGGCTCTCCACCTTCACCTTCTTGGCTGCCTCTGAAATTAAATAGTTCATGTTTTTTCCTCCTATCCAAATAAAAAAGGACATGCCCTACCCTAAGGCTTGTCCTCTTTTGTAATCTGTTATGAAATTGTCAGTCACGATGATTGTCGTGCTGTAAATTGGCAAACTGCGTGTAGTTGGGCAGCCATGCCAGCTCTACCGTTCCGATAGGGCCGTTTCTCTGCTTGGCAATGATGATCTCTGCCACATTTTTACGCTCCGTATCGTGATTATAATAGTCATCACGGTAGATAAACATCACCACGTCCGCATCCTGCTCGATGGCTCCTGACTCACGGAGGTCAGAAAGCATAGGTCGGTGATCCGGTCTCTGCTCCACTGCACGGGATAACTGGGACAGTGCGATAACCGGCACGCTCAACTCACGGGCCAGCGCTTTTAAAGAACGGGAAATATCGGAAATTTCCTGCTGTCTGGAATCCGACCTTCCGCTGCCTGTCATCAACTGTAAGTAGTCAATCATAATAATGGAGAGATTATGCTCCAGCTTGTATTTCCGACATTTGGAACGAAGCTCCGCAATGCTGATACCAGGTGTATCATCAATAATCAGATTGGATTTACCAATGGTTCCCGCGCTTTCAATCAAGTCTTCCCATTCCTGATCGGAAAGCTGACCGGTTCGGATATGCTGGGAATCTACTTTGGACTCCAGGGAAAACAGACGGTTCACCAGCTGCTCCTTGGACATCTCGAGACTGAACACAGCTACCGTCTGATTCTGCTTAAAAGCGATATGTTGTGCAATATTTAAGACGAAAGCTGTCTTACCCATGGAGGGACGGGCGGCAATCAGAATCAGATCCGAGGGCTGCAATCCTGCAGTCCGATAGTCCAAATCAATGAACCCCGTGGGAATGCCTGTCACGGCCCCTTTATTTTTCGATGCCTTCTCGATTTTGTCCATGGCATTCATAACCACCTGACGGATGGGTACGAAATCTCCGGTGTTTCGTTTCTGTACCACGGAAAAGACTTTCTTCTCCGTCTCCTCCAGAATCATTTCCAGGCTTTCTTTGCCCAGATAACAGGTATTTTCGATCTCTTCCGTCAGTTTAATTAACTTCCGCAGGGTCGCCTTTTCTGCCACGATTCCGGCATAGTATTTGATATTGGCCGAGGTAGGCACCGCGGTGATGATATCACGGATAAATTCCAGACTTGACACCTCTGGCGGTACATCCTTCTCTTTCAGACGATTCTGCAGAGTCACCAGATCCACCGGAGAACCTTCCTCATTGAGTTCCACCATGGTGTCAAAGAGGATTCCATATTGTTTACCGTAAAAATCTTCCCCCGTAATCTGCTCCGAGGCAACCACAATTGCCTCACGATCCATAATCATGGAACCGATAACCGATTGCTCTGCTTCTATACTGTGTGGGAGAACGCGCTTGATCAGTGCTTCATCCATTGTCCTATACTTCTTTCACTTCTACCTTTAATGTGCCTGTCACCTGGGGATGCAGTTTAATTTTTACTTCGTACATCCCAAAGGTTTTAATGGGATCCGCCAGCTGGATTTTCTTTTTATCGATTTCCAGTCCGCACTGTTCTTTTGCCGCCGCTGCAATTTCCTTGGAGGCTACGGCACCGAAGGCTTTTCCATTCTCTCCGGCTTTCATCTCCACCATCACCTTCTTGGTCTCCAGAAGAGCAGCCAGATCCTTTGCTTCCTGCAGCTGCTGGGCTGCCAGCTTATCGCTGTTGGCTTTCTGCAGCTTTAAGTCATTTAAGTTCTTGCCGGTTGCCTCAATGCCGATTTTTTTCGGCAGAATATAGTTGCGGGCAAATCCGTCATTGGCCTCAATGATGTCTCCTTTTTTTCCTAATTTCTTCTCATCCTGTAATAAAATAATTTTCACTAGTCTAATTCTCCATCCTCTATCATAGTATCTAGGGTACGTTTCACCGCCCCGATTGCTTCAATCAGGGAAGTACCTTCCATCTGACAGCCGGCCACATTCATATGACCACCACCACCCAATTTCTCCATGATGACCTGTACATTCACATCATCAATGGATCTGGCACTGATAAAAATCTTGCCGGCATAATCTGTCAACACAAAACTTGCTTTGATTCCTTTGATGTTTAACAGTTCATTGGCAGCCTGTGCTCCCACTACCGTAGGACTGTTGATATCCTCTCCGGTACAGGTGGAAATGGCATAATACGTGCGATAAATCTCAGCCTGGCTAACCGCATCGGCTTTCGCCTTGTACTCTGCTGCACCCTCCCGGAACAGTTTCCGCACACGGGTCACATCCGCACCGTTACGGCGCAGGAATGCTGCCGCTTCGAAGGTACGCACGCCGGTCTTGGTCATAAAGTTGTTGGTATCGATCATGATGCCGGAGTACAGACAGTCCGCCTCTTCCGCACAGATGTGGATATTATCCAATGTATACTGCAGAATTTCCGCTACCATCTCACAGGCGGAAGATGCGTATGCCTCAATATAAGACAAAGTTGCATTCTCAATCACTTCACTTCCCTGTCGATGGTGATCCAGTACTACCACAGATTTGCAGAAATGAAGTAATTCCGGGCACTCTGTGATACTGGGTTTATTGACATCCACTATAATCAGCACTGCATTGGAGCCTACCATATCCAACGCCTGCTGGCTGTTGATAATCATATCCGGCTCATAATCCGGATTACCCACAAACAAATCCACCAGAGGCTGTAAGGATGTGGATACATCGTTCAATACCACGTGAACCTCTCTGTCAAGGGACTTGGCAATTCGGTAAATACCAACGGAGGCTCCAAAGGAATCCACATCTCCCAGACGGTGTCCCATGATAAACACTTGATCCTTGCCGGTAATAATTTCTTTTAAGGCATGCGCCTTCACACGAGCCTTCACGCGGGTACTCTTCTCCACCTGCTGGCTCTTTCCACCATAGTAGGTGATATTTTCCATGGTTTTGATCACTGCCTGGTCACCACCGCGCCCTAAGGCAAGATCGATGGCATTTCTGGCAAATTCATAGTTCTGTGCGTAAGTCAACCCTCCGATACCGATACCGATACTGATGGTCACCGCCATCTCATTGCCGATGTTGACAGTCTTTACATCCTCAAGCAGATCAAATTTAGCTTCCTTGAGCTGGGAGATCGCTTTTTTACGAAGAATAATGAGATATTTATCCTTTTCCAGCTTCTTGCAAATACCATCCAGCCCGGCAATATATTTATTGATCTTTCGATCGATCAGGGCGATCAGAAGGGATCTTCTGACCTCCTCCACGCTCTCCAGTGCTTCTTCGTAATTATCCAGATAGAGCAGTCCCACTGCCACACTCTGGTCATCCACCTCCTGAAGCGCTATCTTCAATGCGGTCTCATCAAAGAGGTAAAAAGCTACCAGATATCCCTCATATTCACTTAAATCAATGAGTTCACTGCCCCTGGACATATCCTTCAGAGAGATCTTTTTCATTTTGGCAACAAAGTTTCGTCCCTCGAATTCTACTTCGCACTCTGTTTCCGTCACGTCTGCCTCTCCCGGAAGCCGCTCCCTTGTCACCGAGGGGAATACGGAGGTAATGGATTTGTTGAATCCTTTTTCCTTATGCACCGTATTCTCAAACTCTTCGTTGCTCCAAATCACCTTACCGTTCTCGTCTAACAAAGCGTAGGGCAATTCCAGCTGACGAAGCAGGGTTCTCTGGATCTGTCCGTATTCGGTTGCAAAGCTGATCAGTTCGTTCATGATCAGTGTCTTACTGTTGCGCATCATAATCAGCACAATCGTAAAATATACCAGCGCGTAGAAACTCAGTATCAGTCCCACTCTGTAGTCCAGAAAGTAGGAGGCTACATCGACACCGATGAGCAAAAAACCAAGATATAGGGAATAGCGGAACAGTAATTTCTGCTTTCCCTTCAATTTCACATTGTTCTTCATACGTGTCCTCTTGTGCTTATCACAAATTTATCCTTTGTATTATATCACCTTTTGGGCAAAACTACCATAGTATTCTTTTGCAGAAAAAAAGACCGCCGGGTCGAAACCTGACGGTCTTAGCTGTCATATTAGTCCATTACATAGGGCATCAGTGCAACGTGACGAGCTCTCTTGATTGCTACGGTCAGTGCTCTCTGATGTTTTGCGCAGTTGCCGGTGATACGACGAGGAAGGATCTTACCTCTCTCAGACACGTATCTCTTTAACTTTGCGGTATCTTTGTAATCGATTACGTTATCTTTTCCACAGAATACGCAAACTTTTTTTCTTCTGCGCATGCCGCCTTTTCTTCTCATAGGAGAATCAGACTTCTCGGTCTTATTAAAAGCCATAGTATTGCCTCCTTCTTAAAATCTGTTTTTAGTTAAAGGGCAGTTCTTCTTCAATTCCATCCGGAATATTCATGAAACCGTCACTTGCTCCCATGGGAGCCGGACGAGAGGAATTCTGGCTGCTACCGGAGAAACCCCCATCTCCGCCGGATGCATTCTTGCTCTCCGCAAATTCCTGTTCCTCAACTACCACATCTGTCGTGTAAACTTTTACACCATCCTTATTGGTATAACTACCGGTCTGGATTCGTCCGGTAACCGCAATCTTCGTTCCTTTACGGAAGTACTTCTCAGCGAACTCTGCCGCTCTGCCGAAAGCAACGCATCCGATAAAGTCAGCGGACTGCTCGTCATTGTTGCGGTTGAACCTGCGATCAACTGCGATTGTATATCGTGCAACTGCAGTGGAGTTCTCCCCCTGGGAGTAACGAACCTCAGGATCTCTTGTCAATCTACCCATAAGAATTACTTTATTCATACCCGTTCTCTCTTTTCTCTATTTCTCGTCCTGTCTGACAACTAAATAACGAATTACGTTATCCATGATGCGAACACGGCTCTCGATCTCAGCGGGAACAGTGGGCTCTGCGTCAAACTGAATGAAGTAGTAGAACGCTTCCTTCATCTTCTGAACATCGTAAGCAAGTCTCTTCTTACCCCACTCGTCAACATTGGTGATCTGACCACCGAATCTCTCGATCAGGGCTTTGCACTGCTCAACAGTAGCTGCTCTCTCATCGTCTTCGATCTTAGCGCTGACAACGACGGCTAATTCATATTTGTTCATGCTTGTACCTCCTTTTGGTCTCTGGCCCCTGTCTCATGCAGGAGCAAGGAAATTATTGTATCACGGAGAAATATGATAACATAGAATTTCGCCAAAAGTCAAGCTTTTGCATGAATTTCCCTGATGTTTTTTTCCACCTGTTTCCGAGGAATCATAATCTGATGTCCACAGCCGCAGCACTTTAACCGGAAGTCCACGCCTACGCGCAACACTTCCCATTCCTTGCTGCCACAGGGATGCTGTTTTTTCAGACGCACAACGTCTCCAACGTTAATCTCCATCTGTCGTTCCTGCCTTTATGGTAATT
>CAKRTZ010000085.1 GCA_934402515.1 uncultured Lachnospiraceae bacterium | reverse complement strand
ATAGCTGGTTATCGAAAAATCCTTTATAGGACCTGGGGCTAAATAGAATATTCCGGCGCATCGGGACGATTGTTCAAAGCGTCCTGCAAGGTGATACCCTTTAAGTAATTCTTTACCACTTCATCCAGTCCCCGCCAGATGGGAAGGGTCAGGCACTCTGCACTGCGCTCACAGGGCTCGCTCTCATTTTGGAGACAGCTCACCGGTGCCAGATCTCCTTCGGCACATTCCAGCACATCATACACCGTAATTTCGGAGGGATGTTTGGCCAGTTTATAGCCGCCTTGATGTCCTCTATTGGTGAGGAGAAGTCTACCCCGGTTCAGATAGGGGATAATCTGCTCCAGATATTTTTTGGAGATATCCTGTCTCTCTGCAATGTCCTTTAATGCAATATAATCATTGGAATACTGCTCTGCCAAATCTAACATCATTCGCAGGGCGTAACGCCCTTTTGTTGAAATCTTCATCCTCACGACTTCCTTTCTCTTTTCTGTGTCTGTCCATTTCCTACTTAACTGATATGTTTACCGTATATTGTTTTTGAGGTTTTGTCAAGAGAAAGATTTATGTCCGTGAGATAAGAAAACCCGGAGGGTTCTTCCCTCCGGGTTTTCGTTTTCAATATTCCTATCACGCTTTCTGCAACTCAATCCAGTCGATATTCATACCGGGTTTTACATAGTCGAAGGTCAGCTCATAATTACCCTGTTCCAATTCTACCCGGACCAGTTTCTGGGTGAGCCAGTTACCGTCGCTGCCTGCCATCTGTACAGTGGACGCCACCTGTCCATTTAATAAAATGTTGGTAGTGCTCTGTGCCAGATTGCTCTCCTCAGACATGATCTTTACAAAAATCCCGTAAACCCCAGCCTCGCTGACCCGGATGTTCAGTTTCTTCTGCTCTCCTACAGCCAGTCTGGGCTCTTTGGTCACATCCTGGGCATTGGCAGAAATCTCACCTGCTGCCTGGAACTTTTCAATAGCGTTACGATCCCTGGGCGGTCTGGAGAACACTGGCGCATGCATCAGGAAATTACAGATATTCATGGCTGCACGCTGTAACTCACCCACGGTAACCAATCCTTTTTCCAGTCCTTCGATGGTATTGTCTCCCAGAGAGTTAATCTCCCCGCCATTGTTGTTCACAACCATGTAAACATCATTCTGAGAACGGATCATGGCTGCGGTATTCTGTCTGGTTCCCACGCCTTTTTCTACAGGATCATTCATGCAAGCCCACCAGTCGGTCATCACCATTCCCTGATAGCCCCACTCTCCACGGAGGATAGTGGTAAGCATATCATAATTGGAGGCTGCGTGATAACCATTGATGCGGTTATAGGAGGTCATGATGGAGCTTGCCTCCCCCTCTTTCACTGCCATCTCAAAGCCTTTTAAGTAAATCTCACGGAGTGCTCTCTCGGACACCACGGAGTCTACCTGGAAACGGCGTTTCTCCTGGCTGTTAACCGCAAAATGCTTGATGGTGCCAGCGGAACCGCCTTTTTTGATTCCACGGGTCTGGGCACTTGCCATGGAGCCGGTCACATAAGGGTCCTCGGAAAAATACTCAAAGTTTCGTCCATTTAAGGGATTTCTATGGATGTTCATACCGGGGCCAAGCAAGGTGTCAATCTCGTTGCCCAGCAATTCCTTTCCTTCCATTACATACAGTGCCTCTACCACAGGAATATCCCAGGTGCAGGCAAGTAAGGTTCCAATGGGAATCTGGGTTGCCTTTAAGCCGCTTTCCATACGGATTCCAGAGGGACCATCTGCAGCACATCCCACAGGGATGCCATAATCGTACAGGCTGTCTCCCAGTCCGCCGAATGCAGAGGCGGTTCCCGGTGTTACCTTTGGACTGCTCATGCCCTCACCACGTACCAGTGTTGCCAGTTCCTGGTCGGAAAGCTGTGCTGCAAACTGCTCCAGGGTCGCTTTGCCTTCTGCCACATCCTTTAACACGATGCCCTGGTTTCCTGTCTGGGGAATCTCCTTCGGCATCCGCTCTTTGATTCTCTCTGCCAAATCAATGGTTCTGGTGGGAACCTTCTCATAAGTCAGTTCATAAACCACACTGCCATCTTCTCTTGTCTCTGCCTTGCCCGGTTTCATACGCTGGAAATCCGCGGTGGGTGCCATCGCCTCCTCCAGACGCTCTACCACCGTGAGGTTCTCCACTTCGTATCCGGCTTTGCCATCTACCGGCACGGCTTTGGCATCCCGGACGCTGTTTCCCACACAGAAAACATAAGTGCCCTGCTCTAATACATAGCAGGATTTCTCTCCGGTCACGCCGCCATCATCGTAGGCTGCCAGTCTTGCTACAGGAACAGTCAGCTCCACCAGCTCTGTCTCACCGGCATGCAGCAGTCCGGTCTTTGCAAAAGCAACCAGCTCCTTCGCAGGTCTGCCTAATTTTCCCTGGGGCGCACTCAAATAAATCTGTACCACTTCCTTGCCATCACAGTCTCCGGTGTTGGTCACGGCCACCTGGAAATTGACGGCATCGGCACTGCTTTCCGCTTTTTTTACTTCTATGGAAAAAGTAGTATAGGAAAGACCGAAACCAAAGGGATACAGTACCTTCTCCGGTGCAAAGGTTTCAAAATAACGATATCCCACATAAATGTCTTCTTCATAAAGATTAAAATCATCGCCGCCGAAATTCGCGGTGGAAGGATAATCCGCCAGTTCATAAGCAATGGTATCTGCCAGCTTACCACTGACGGGAACTTTTCCGGTGAGCACATCCGCTACCGCATTTCCACCTTCCGTGCCTCCCTGCCAGATATAAACCACTGCCTTTAAACTGGGAGCTACCGCCTCGTCCTTCATCCAGCTCATATCAATGATATTTGCCACATTTAACAGCACAATGACCTGCTTGAAAGCACCACACACGGCACGGAGATTTTCCATCTCCTCATCGGTGAAACGATAACCGCCCTGGGCATCCACATTATCTTTATCCTCACCGGCGGTACGTCCAATAATGAAAAGTGCCTTGCCGGATTTTGCTGCTGCTTCTTCTGCCAAAGCAGGACTGATAGGCATTTCCTTCTGGTTCCAGGGTTCTGCAGCCCAGCCGCCGCCACCGTTGTCAAAGGGATGATCCTTCAGCCATTCCCGGTAAGCATCTTCAAGATCTGCATTTACCTCCACGGCATCGTTTGCCTTCAGCGCATCCAGGATATTGCTCACATATTCTACATTCACGGCACCGCCTGAACCGGTTCCGCTTCGATAGTATTCAATCTGACTTCGTCCAAAAATGGAAATTTTCTCTCCACCCTTAAGCGGTAACACTTTTTCTTCGTTTTTTAATAAAACCGCACCCTCTGCCGCAACGCTTCTGCATTCTTTAGCAAATCCGGGGAGCGGTACACCAATCATACTTTTACCCATGAAATATTCTCCTTTCGTCATTATTGTTTCCATTATAAATAAGGGGGCATCCTGCGTCAATATTAAAACGTTTTAATTGTTGATTTTACGGGTTTCCGGCTTCGCTCACCAAGGTTACCTCCTGTGCAATTGTATCGATAGTACTAAAAATGACCGAATCCATCTGTGACACTACATAACAGCCATCAATGTGATCCGGTCATTTCTGAATTTTTCTGTTTTTCTGGTAATCCTTACGGACGCTGTCCCATTGCACCCTCTAACGTGATGGTCTCACCACTCATGTATTTGAAGTCAGGAGATGCAAGCTGTACGCAGGCACGGCCGATTTCTTTCTCTACATCACCGAAGTGCCCCATGGGAGGCATCTTGACATTTGCCTTAAAGGCATCAGGATAAGCCTTCTCGAACTGTTCTAACTGCGCGGTCCATGCTAACGGACATACCACATTGACATTGATGCCGTCCTTACCCCACTCGGTTGCTGCCACTCTGGACAAGCCACGGATTCCTTCTTTGGCTGCTGCATAGGCGCACTGTCCGAAGTTACCGAACAATCCTGCACCGGATGCAAAGTTGATGACGGAACCTTTGGTCTCCTTTAGATAAGGATAGCATGCCTTCATATAATAAAAGGCTGCATACAGTCCGGAATAGACTGCCAGGTCAAACTGCTCTGTGGTGTGGTCTGCAATGGTCACACCGGATGCGGATGCCTGTGCATTGTTAATCAGCACATCGATTCTGCCAAAGGCATCGATGGTCTGTTTTACCACCTCTGCTACAATCGCCTCGTTATCTGCACCGGCACTGATATCTGCCTGTACCGGAAGTACCTTAATTCCGTATTTGCTTTTCAGTTCTTCTTTGGCATCTGTGAGTTTCTTCACATTGCGTCCGGTCAGTACCAGATTGGCCCCTTCCTTGGCGTAAGCGGTTGCAATACCGTAGCCGATAGAACCGCAGCTTCCGTCACTGAGTACGGCTCTGCCGCCGCCTGTAATAATCGCTGTCTTTCCCTCCAAAAAACCCATTGTTTCGTCCACCTTTCTCTTAATATGGAGATGTCCGGCATCACGGTTGCATGTGCCTTCCATCCACTATCTACTATAACATAAAAGAACCACCGTGTGTGGAGCAATATTAGCGTTTCCCCTGTACCCGCCTTTTAAACTTTAAATTTATCCACCTGTGTTTTCAGATTCTCCGCGATCAGATTCAAATCCTTGCCGGTTGTGTTCAGTTCCCGGGCACTCTCTTCCACAGCTCCGGATTTCTCCATCATTTCTTTGCAGGTATTCAACACAACTTCAATGGATGCCGTCTCTTCCTGGGTAGTTGCCGCCATATCGGAAGCAATTCCATCTACCTTCTTCATTTCCCGTTCTATCTGACTGGAAGAATCATTGATATTTTCAATAGTATCACAAATTACGGTGAATGCACCATCCACCCGTTCCGCCGCGGTATCGCTGGACGCAATCAGTTCAATATTGTTCTGTGCCTTCTCCAGCACGATGGACACCAGATGATCCAGTTTTCCGGTGGTTTCGATAATGTTCTGAACAGATGCCTTGCTGTTATCTGCCAACGTGCGGATTTCGCCTGCCACAACTGCAAAGCCTTTGCCCATCTCTCCGGCTCTTGCCGCCTCAATACTGGCATTTAAGGACAACAGATTCGTCTGGGATGCTATGCCCTCAATAATACTCACCATCTCATTGATACCGTTCAAGCCGGATTTCACATCGTCAATCGCCTGCTGCAGTTCCCGGGAAGATATGGAAACACCCTGAATATTTTCCCGCAGCTGTTTCATCTCTGTGATACCGCTTTCAGCGCTCTGGGAGGTTTCTGTAATTTTTTCGTTCATGGAGTTCACATTGGCAGACACATTATTCACATTCGCCGCCAGAGTGGTCGCCCCTTCTGCCACCGTTTCAATGGCTTTGGAAAACTCATTCATGGTGGCGGTCAGATTTTCCATGGACTGTTTCTGCATTCCAGAGGTTTCCGTAATGCTTTCCGCTCCTTCCATATTGCCCTCGGCTTTTTCCTTCAAGGCACTGGTAGACTCTCTGCACA
>CAKRTZ010000084.1 GCA_934402515.1 uncultured Lachnospiraceae bacterium | reverse complement strand
AATTCTGGAAATATCCGGAAAGAATCTTTCCAGTAAGGACAAACGTACTTGTACCAGTAATATTCTGGATGTCCTGGACAAGTATCTAATTAGAAAATGAAAGAACCGGGAACTGTCAATTTACGCCAGCTCCCGGTTTTTGTATGAACTGAAATTAAGATAGCAAGCTCAATACACCGCCTGCACATTCGTAATCTGCTTATTGCTGAACTGGAAACTCCACACCGAATGACCGGGGATGCGATGCTCCGTCATATAGTAGGTGTCCCCCAGGCGGGTGATGTAGTAGGGCGTACCCCCACCTACGAAATAGGAATAGACATCATCGTACTTACCCACAACTTTTCCGGTGTCATCGGTCTTACCCAAATCCGATAACTTCTCACAGTAAATGATGGTGGCATAGGACTGGTCACCGGTATTGTCCGTGGACACCGTGATCAGATAACCGCCGGGAACCGGCAGTAACTGTATCATTCCTGCAAGGGCATCAGGAACCGGATAGGTCTTTTTGATTTCCAACGTCTTTAAATCCGCCTGGATAATCTGGGACTGACCGGACACAAAATAAATCGAACTGCCACTGATGGTGAAGGAACGCACATAGACACCGTCCAGTGCATCAATCCTGCGGATCTCCGTCAGATACATCCGGGAATCCGTTCTGGTGTGCTGGAAACAGTACAGCTCGCCGCTCATGGAACTCCATACATAAAAAGTGCCACTGCTTTCTTCATATTGAATATAGTGGGGACGGTTTCCGATGTTTTCAAAAACCTGCGTCTCCACAAATTTGTCCCCTGCCTTTTCAAAAACCAGTACCCGGTTATTCTCTGTATCGTCTGCCAGATAAACCGTCCCGTCGCTGACAATCACATGACCCTTGCTCATATCGTTGGTCAAAACCGACCAATCCGTGAGAGGGTCTGTGAGATTATCGTGGTAAATAATCTGGTCGTGGTAGCAGTCCACCAGGAAATAAACACCGTCCTGCTCGTTTACATAAGTCGGCACACTCAGGTCTGCATAAGAATTTTTGGCAGGAACCAGGGCATCTGCCGCCGCCTGCACATCCTCCACCAGCACCGTGGATGCCGTAACATAATTGGTAATTTCCTTAGGAGCGCCATGGGTATCCAGATAAAAATACCGCAGGGAAAACAGAACCAGTAACAGCAACGCAATGCTGATCAGTGCAAAAGCATTGCGCTGGGGGGTGGGCTTCACTTTTGTTTTCATCATAATAACTGGATGCCGTTCTTTTCGGCAGCTTCCCGGACATCCTCCGGCCACAGGGAGGCCTGCACCTCGCCGATGTGGGCTTTTCTTAATAAGAACATACAGATACGAGACTGACCGATACCACCGCCGATGGTGTAGGGAAGTTCATCCATAAGGATTGCCTTCTGGAAAGGAAGTTCGGCACGTTCCATACATCCCGCTTTTTCCAACTGGCTTTTCAGAGAAACATCATCCACACGGATACCCATGGAGGAAAGTTCCAGGGCAATGTCCAGAACCGGATAATACACAATAATATCGCCGTTTAATGCCCAGTCATCATAGTCCGGGGCACGCAGGTCGTGGGGCACGCCGCTCTCCAGCTTGTCACCGATCTGCATGATGCAGACCGCGCCCTTTGCCTTGGCAATGTAATATTCCCGCTGCTTGGGAGAGCACTCCGGGAACATATCCTCCAATTCCTGGGAGGTAATGAAGAAAATATCGTGGGGCAGAATTTCTTCAATATAATCATAGTGAATGGACATGAATTTCTCAGTTTTCACCAGGGTTTTGTACACATCCTTGACCACCTTCTGGAAAGTCTCCAGGGTGCGGTCTTCCTTGGGAATAATTTTCTCCCAGTCCCACTGGTCCACATAAATCGAGTGGATATTGTCGGTTTCCTCATCCCGGCGGATGGCATTCATATCGGTATAAATACCCTCGCCTACCTCAAAACCGTATTTCTTCAGAGCATAACGCTTCCATTTTGCAAGGGAATGTACAATCTCGGCGGGTGCCTCATTTTGCTCACGGATGGTAAAAGTTACCGGGCGCTCCACCCCGTTTAAGTTGTCGTTGAGTCCTGATGCGGGATCAACGAAAAGAGGCGCGGAAACGCGGTATAAATGCAGGCGCTCGGCGAGCAGCTGCTGGAAACAATCCTTGACAGCCTTGATGGCAATCTGTGTGTCGTGCAGATTCAAGGCGGATTCATAATGTTTAGGTATGGTAATCGAAGACATATCTTCATCCTTTCTGGCAAAAAATCACCATTTCTATTTAACCGCTTTTTTCTGTCGAATGCAAGCATTTTGTTGTATTCCCAGATGTTCCTTCAGTCATATTCCCATCGTTCATGTCGAAAAAGATGTCGTTCATGCAAGTTGCCCCAAAAATGAAACAGAATTTCGTATAATTCGGGTTAGAAATGAGATACCATGCAAAGGAGGATATGGGATGAAGAAAAAGGTTTATTTGTGGCTTTTAGCAATGTGTGTGACAGCCGGCACAGCAACCCCGGTCTATGCGGTGGAGCCTGTGGCAGAGCAGAGCACGGTGGAGGAAAAAACATCGGAAAACAACGGGGAGAACTCTGGCGAGGAAAATTCCGGTGAAGAAAAAGCCCCGGAGAACAGCGGCGTGAATTCCGGTGGGGAGAAAGAACCGGAGAACGGTGGCGTGAATTCTGGTGGGGAGAAAGAATCGGAGAACGGTGGCGTGAATTCTGGTGGGGAGAAAGAACCGGAAAACAGTGGCGTGAATTCCGGTGAAGGCAAGGACACTGAAAACAGCGGCGAAAATGCTGATGAGGAAGAAAAATCGGGCGAAGTGGCAGAAGTGCCGGAAGACGAGCTGGCCCTGCAAGAGTTAGGGGAGGAAAATCAGATTGCTGCCTTCTCTGCAAGCCAGCCGGTAACCACTTTTAAAGGGTTACAGGATGCCCTGGCGGATGAAACTTGTAGTGAAATTCAGGTGAGTGGCACGATCAGTGTGACGGAAACGCTTATCGTGAACAGAGAGGTAAAACTTTCGGGGGGGGGAACACTTGTTCGCGGCGTTAAAAGCATTTGCTTAATTGCAGTCGGAGAAAAAGGTGTTCTGACACTGGAAAACATTGTGCTGGATGGAAAAAGAGACACGTATCGGTGGGATGATTCTTTACTTCAAGTAGAAAATGGGGGTTCCCTTACCCTGATGGAGGGTGCAGTATTTCAGGACAATCACACAAATTCAGATGGTAGTGCCATTCAGATTTTTGAAGGTTCCTTACTTATGGAGGGAGGAACCATTCGGAATAATGAGACATCACAAGAAGGCGGTGGTATTTACATATATAAAGGAAGTTTTGTTTTGAAGAATGGAACCATCTGCAATAATATAGCTGACAGAAATGGCGGCGGTATTTATGTAGGATCTGCGGCTACCTTCCGGATGGAAGGTGGCGAGATTGTCGGCAATACCGGATATTCTGGTGGAATGTTGTTGGATTGTCCACAAACTGCAGAGATTACTGGAGGAACCATTAAGGAAAATACAGCCACCGGTACCGGAGGTGGCATTTTTGCCCGATGCCAGGTTCACATACAATCAGCAGCCATTACAGGAAATACGGCTACCCATGGTGGTGGAATAAGCGTGTTAACGACAAATGGCAAGGCAGCTGGTGTGGTCATGGACGGCGGCAGTATCACAGGTAATGCTGCGAAACAAATGGAGCGTGGCAGTTGGGGAGATGGTGGCGGTGTTTATCTCGATGGTGCAGAATTGACCTTGAACAATGGAGCAATCATTAGCAATAATACGGCAGAGAGAGACGGCGGCGGAATTTATAGCGATGGAATCATCACCATGAATGATGGAAAAATTACCAATAACACAGGTGTCTATGGCGGTGGAATCTACAATGAGTGGAGTAGTAAAGCAAGTATTGTCACCATAAACGGTGGTGAGATTTCCGGGAACACGAGTAAAGAAGGTTCTGGTGGTGGCATTGTAAATCATAAGACTCTGATAATGACTGGCGGTTCCGTTACTGGAAACAAGGCAAAGAAAGACGGTGGAGGTATCTACCAGTACAGGGATTTTCAAGTGAGTGGAACGGTTCGGATAACTGGAAATACGGAAAGTGAAGGAAAAACATCCAATGTATTCCTTGACTATAAAACTTACAATGAAACAGAACCCAACCGTTATGTGACAATCGTATCTCCCGGCTTAAGCAGTGGCAGTCAGATTGGAGTGAATATAAATCCTGACAAGGATTTGAACATCACCCAGGCGGTCAATGACGCCGATTACAGCAAATATTTCACCAGCGATGATTCCAATTATGAAATCATTAACGTGGAAAGCAATGGAAAGTACCAGGTCAGCCTGAAAAAGACGGGCAGCGGCAACACCGGCGGCAGCGAAAGCGGAGGAAGTACCGGAGGCAACACCGGTGGCAGCGAAAGCGGTGGAACCACAGGTGGTAACAACAGCGGAACAACCGGAGGCAATACCGGCAGTAGCACCGGAAGTACCACCGGAACCTCCACAGGCACCTCCGGCGGCAGCAGTGCAGGTACAGCGGCATCTACCCCTGCCACTACGACACCCAAGGAAACCACCATCACCGTTCCCTTACAGGCTGACACCCAGGAATCCACCCTGGAAACCGGGAATCTTCCCACCAACCTCCAGCAGAGAGTGTTGAACCAGAAGATTTCCCACACCGTTCTCAGCTCTGCGGAAACCGATGTAAAAGTGGGACTGGATATTGAGGCAGTGCGCGCCATCAGCGGACAGGCACAGGGAGACGCCAGCGTGGTGGTACAGAAACTGGACAACACCGCACTGAAAGGGAATGCTGCTGCAGTCATCGGCACACGCCCTGTTGTCACCGTCCGGGTACAGGATGCCGCAGGCAAAGCCATTACCGACCTGGGAGCAGGCAGCGTTCTGGTGGAAATCCCCTATGTATTGCAGAACGGGGAGAATCCCGGAAACATCTGCGCTGTTTCTACCGATGCAGAGGGCAACGTGCAGTGGATTTTGAATTCTGTCTATGACAGTGAGAAACAGGTGCTGCGTTTCCGTACCCTGCAGGGCGCAGACTACGGCGTAGCCTCTATACCGGTAGGCATTTACCAAGACACCATCGGCACAGACAAGCAGGCGGACATTGCCTTTGCGGTGAGCCGTGGACTATTGGCAGGGGATGCCAAAGGACAAGCCTTTGACCCGGAGAAAGCCGTAACCATGGAAGAATTCGCCAACGCCCTTGACCGGATGACCGGCAAGGAGGTAAGCAATGTGGTGCTGGGCAGCTTTGCACCCGACCAGAGCATCACCCGCGAGGAAATGGCAGTCCTTCTGGTAAAATACGCAGATACTCTGGGCATCGTCCTTCCGGAGGTGGAGAAAGCAGCTGCTTTTGCTGACCAGAACCAGATTTCTGCCCAGGCAGTGGCTGACATCCGGAAGCTGCAGCAGGCAGGCGTGCTGGAAGGCAAGACCCTGCAGACCTTTGCACCCAGGGAAAACCTGACCAGGGCAGACTTATGCACTACCCTTCGCCTGTTCCTGGAAATGATGGTACGGGGAACCTGCAGACCAGAATAAATAGCACAGCAGGAAAACACTTGTTGTTTTCCTGCGTAAGAAAATGAATCAAGCGTGAAACAGTAAATATTACACGACACGAAGGAGAATAGAGAATGAAGAAAAAG
>CAKRTZ010000083.1 GCA_934402515.1 uncultured Lachnospiraceae bacterium | reverse complement strand
AAAACGGAAAGAAATAAAGGAACAACGGGTATGAAAACACCAATAAATAACTTTTTACGGATGAGATGCAGTGCTTCTATGACAGTGGAGGCATCCTATGTAATTCCTATGGCAATAGGAGTCCTCTTTTTTTGCATCGGAATGCTTTTCTTCGTATATGACAGGAGTGTCATATATCAGAATATGCTGCGCCTGGGAATCGTGATGCAAATGGAGCCGGACGAGGAAAAAATGGAACACGAAATAGAATTATTTCCAACGATGCGCCTGCAGAGCGATCAGATTGTGGTGGAGCGTGGTCAAACGGAAATTCAGGTCAGTAGTCTGGCGGTACAGAGTAATCCACTGAAAAATGCTGCCTTTATGCCGATTCATAGAACGTTTCAGAATAGTTCGCAGCAAAGTCTGCCAATCTTTGATCCGGTGGAGCACTTAAGAGATATCCGAAGAGCAGTCTGGTTTGCAGAAAAGGCAAAGCAGGCATTGGAATAGTAGTGGAAAACACATAAAGTGAGAATAGGGAAAGAGGAAAAGATGAAAGAATTATATGGATATATCAGACAGGCGGAACATTGCTATCTGCGCCGCGAAAAGGAGGCAGATACCTCGTTTGAATGGACAATGCTGCTGCAAAATCCGCTGCCGGAGCTTTTGCCATGCAGACAGCAGCAAGTGAACGAACAGACGTATTTGCTTTATGATGTGACATCCTGTAAAGTGCTGGGGGATCTGTGGACAGGCAGGGAGCTTCGGGAAGAAGAAATAAGAACATTTGTCAGGGAAGTAATCCATGTCCTTCGGGAATGTGATCGACACTTGCTGGATCGGGAAAAGGTGGTTTTAAAACCGGAACTGATATTTTGCGATATGGATGTAAAAAAGTATTATTTTGTTTATGATCCTTTTCTAAATCCCACAGAAAACGAGAACCTTCTTTCTCTGGCACAATATCTGGTGGAGCAGGCTGATTATAATCAACAGAGGGCGGTGGACTTAGCGTATCGTATTTATGAGGGAGTATCAGGACCAAATTTCACTCTTCGCACGCTGGAACAGTGCCTGGAGGATCCAGAAGAAACACAGGAAATTTTGCCGGAAAGCGGGATAGAAGCGCCGGATATGCAGACAGAGGAAAATCTGCAGTTAGAAACAGAAAGTTGGAATCCTGAGGAAGGGAAAGCCCTGTCTGGGAGATTCCTGGTACAGAAGGGTGCATTGGCGGTCAGTCTTGTATCCTTATTGCTGTGTGTATGGGTTCTGTACCAGTATGAACTCACGGGAAAAGAACAGCTTGCATTAACAGGAATCATGATTCTGGCGGTGATGACTGCGGTATGCGCTTTACTTAGCTGGCTGCATGGTGGAAAGAAAGAGGAGGGGACAGGCGGGAGGACGGTCAAACATTCCCAGGTGTGGGAGCCGATGAACAGGGAGCAGGAGACGGAATCCGAAAAGACCGTATATCTGGCTCAGGGAGAATTGCTGACACAAAGAGGACTGCAGGGAATGGGGCAGGAGTGGCAGCGGTGGATCTCACTGGGAAATCTTCCACTGGTTATCGGGAAGAAAGGTGAGTTTGCGGATTATGTGCTGGAGGATGAAACGATCAGCCGGATGCATGCCCGCTTTGTGAGGGAGGAAGACCATATGCTTATCATAGATTTGCACTCCACCAATGGAACTTATGTGAATGGAGTGCGGTTGGAACCGGACCGCAAGGTGGAGATTCATGTGGGAGACCGGATCGGATTGGGAAAATTGAATTTTACATACTGTTGAGGATGTGCTAAGTTATCATTATGATGATGGAACAATTTGAACGTTTTCTGCTATCCGTGGGATATCAGAAAATCCTGACAGGAAAAAACAATATTCGCGCCTTCTTCTGCATGGAAGGAGAAAAATGCCGGGCTGTTTTATGCCTGGAGTGTCCGGATCAGCAGGAATGGACACCGGAGCAGCATCTACAGATGAAAGAGAGTCTGCGCCGGACACTGACGGTGAGAGATAACCGACCGGTAGAATTGCTGACAGTGCTGATTACAGCAGATTTGTCCGGGGCAAGAGTGCTGACGGAAAACGATGATCATTGCTGGGTCATTCAACCCTATACGCGGGAGCTGGTCCTTTATGAAAACCAGTGCAGTGATATGGGAGGACTTCGCGGGAGAATCGAGCAGTTCCTTTTGCAGAAACCGGCAGCGATGAAAAAGAAGAACTTTGATCCGGTAAATTTCCCCTGGGTCAGCATGGGGCTGGTTTGCATCAACGTGCTTGTCTTTTTTGCATGTACATTTACGGGAGATTTGCTGTATAATATAGGAGCATTCAGCCTGGAAAATATTCTTACAGATGGAGAATGGTATCGAATTATCACGGCATTGTTTCTACATGTGGATTTAAACCATTTGTTTAGCAATATGCTTTTACTCTATTTTACGGGAGATATTGCGGAACGCTATCTGGGGCATGGCTGGTTCGGCATACTTTATCTGGCAGCAGGCGTGGGAGGAAATCTGCTTTCCATGCTGTATGAATGGTTCACAGGCTTCTATAGTTCGGTGGGAGCCAGTGGAGCTGTATTCGGAATCATCGGAATGTTACTGGCACTGGTACTTTTACACCATGGACGGCTGGAACAGATCACCACCAGAAGAATTGTCCTGATGATTGTACTTTCTGTTTATAGTGGAGCAGCAAGCGCTGAGGTCAACAATATGGCGCATGTAGGAGGACTTCTTACCGGCTTTCTGCTAACCTTACTGATACAACGATTTCTGAAAGTGGAAGAAAGGGCGGAGCAAACGCAATGAATATAAATATCTATTACGGCGGCAGAGGCATGCTGGATGACCCAACGCTTTATGTGATCAACAAAATGCAGGAAGTATTGGAAGAACTGCGTGTCAAAGTAGAACGTTATAACCTGTATGAACTGAAAAACGGAATTACCACGCTGCCGCAGACTTTGAAAAATGCAGATGGCATTATTCTGGCAACCACCATTGAATGGTTTGGAATTGGTGGATTCATGCAGCAGTTTCTGGATGCGTGCTGGCTCTATGGCGACAAAGAAAAAATCAGTCATATTTATATGTGCCCGATTGTGATGTCGACTACCTATGGAGAACGTGAAGGGAAGACAACTCTGGCATCTGCATGGGAAATACTGGGTGGACTTCCCTGCAGCGGCATCTGCGGATATATTGCAGACACACTGACGCTGGAAATGAACGAGGATTATAACACACTGATTGAGAAGAAAGCGGAGAATATGTACCGCACGATCAACCAGAAGATGAAAAGTCTGCCGGCAAGCAATCAGGCAGTAAAACAGCGCGTGGCCGTTATAAAAAATATAGATCTGACTCCGCAGGAATCAGAACAGCTGTCTCAATATGCCTCGGATGAACAGTATGTACAAAAGCAAAAAGAGGATATTCAGGAACTCACAAGTCTGTTCCGTGATATGATGGGAAACAGTGATGGAGAGAAACAAACGGAATTTGTAAAAGAATTCCGGGATTGTTTCAAACCGCAACCGGGGTTCAGGGCCGTGTATAAGATTCTTTTTGAGGGGCGCAGTATGCCATTAACCATGAAAGTAGATCATACACAGTTTCAATGCGGATATGAAGTCCCTGATGACTGTGATATGGAGATTCAGACTACGACGGATACGATTCAGAACATCGTGGATGGAAAACAGACTTTTCAACGTGCCTTTATGGGCGGAGATATGAAGATGAAGGGAGATTTCAAAATCCTGCGGATGCTGGATCTGATTTTTCCTTTTACTCAGGAATAAAAGATAGAAAAGATAAAAGAATGGGAGAAAAAGATGAGAGACGAGAATTGTATTTTCTGTAAGATTGCGAATGGGGAAATTCCTTCGAGAACGTTGTATGAAGATGGAGACTTTCGTGTGATTCTGGATCTGGGTCCTGCTACCAGAGGACATGCATTGATCCTGCCCAAAGAGCATGCGGCAAACCTGTTTGAACTTCCGGAGAAAACTGCGGGCAAGGCAATGATCCTGGCAAAGAAAATGGCAGCCAGAATGAAAGAAAAACTGAATTGTGACGGATTTAATGTAATACAAAATAATGGGGAAGTGGCCGGACAGACTGTCTTCCATTTTCACATGCATTTAATTCCCCGTTATGAGGACGACGGCCAGCCGATTCAAATGAAATCCGGAGAAGCTACAGCGGAAGAACTGGATGCAGTCAAAGCACAGATTCTGGGAGAATAACGGATGAGAACAATACAGGTGAATGAAATCACTCGTAACATTAGGGAGATGTGTATCGAGGCAAACCATTTCCTTTCTCCAGATATGGGGAATGCTATGAAGAATGCTGTGCAGCGAGAAGAATCGCCGCTGGGCAGACAGATTTTGGAGCAGCTGCAGGAAAATCTCCAGATTGCAGGAAACGACATGATCCCTATCTGCCAGGATACGGGAATGGCCGTGATTTTTATGGAAATCGGCCAGGATGTTCATTTTGAAGGGGGCAGTCTGGAAAACGCAATTAATGAGGGGGTACGTCAGGGATATACAGAAGGATATCTCCGTAAGTCTGTGGTGTCAGACCCTTTGCTCAGGGAGAACACAAAGGACAATACACCTGCAGTGGTACATTATGAGATTGTACCGGGAGAACAGGTGAAAATCACTGTGGCACCAAAAGGCTTTGGCAGTGAAAACATGAGCCGGGTGTTTATGCTGAAACCGGCAGATGGCATGGAGGGGGTTAAGGAAGCAATTCTAACGGCTGTGAAAGATGCCGGCCCGAATGCCTGCCCGCCTATGGTTGTGGGAGTAGGAATTGGAGGAACCTTTGAAAAGTGCGCGCTGCTTGCCAAGAAAGCACTGACGCGTCCGGTGGATCAGCATTCTGATATCCCTTATGTACAGGAAATGGAGAAAGAACTGTTGCAGAGAATCAATGGAACAGGGATCGGTCCGGGCGGTCTGGGAGGAACAGTGACAGCACTGGCAGTAAATATTAATGTATACCCGACTCACATTGCAGGTCTGCCGGTGGCAGTTAACATGTGCTGCCACGTGAATCGACACAGTGTCAGAACCTTGTAAAATTATCAAAACCAAACAGATGTCTTCTATAATATGGTAGAAATGAGGATTAGTATGGATCGACATATTACTGCACCTTTTAATAGAGAAACGGCAGCAACGTTAAAAGCCGGGGACTATGTTTATGTTTCCGGTACCATTTACACGGCAAGAGATGCCGCACATAAAAGAATGCAGGAAGCTTTGGATGCAGGGGAAGCGTTACCATTGGAACTCCCTGGAAATGTAATCTATTATATGGGACCCTCTCCTGCGCGGGAAGGAAGACCGATCGGATCGGCAGGGCCAACTACGGCCAGCCGGATGGACAAATATGCTCCGACATTGCTGGACCTGGGATTGGCAGGCATGATAGGCAAAGGAAAACGCAGCCAGGCTGTCCGGGATGCCATTGTCCGGAACCAGTCTGTTTATTTCGCAGCAGTAGGCGGAGCAGGAGCTTTATTGTCCAAGGCGATTACAAAGTCTGAAGTGATTGCCTATGATGATCTGGGAACGGAAGCAATCCGCAAACTGGAAGTGGTGAATTTCCCCGTGATTGTGGTCATTGATGCGCAAGGAAATAACCTTTATGAAACAGCAATCAAACAATATCAAAAAAATGTTTGACAAAGTAAATAGGACTGTGTATAATAATTTTTGCGTCACGAAATGTGGGACGCAATTGAACATTGGTAGTGAGCTTGTTCAGGCTAAGGAGAAATACTCAAGAGGCTGAAGAGGCGCCCCTGCTAAGGGTGTAGGTCGGGCAACCGGCGCGAGGGTTCAAATCCCTCTTTCTCCGTTTGAAATATCTAAAAAATATTTCAAAAAATAATTTAAAAAAGTTGTTGACAGACAAACAATACTGTGTTATATTAAATGAGTTGCGTCTGATAAACACAACAGACAAGCTTGAAAGAGCTTGTAAAGCACCTTGACAAATAAACAGTAATGCAACCCTGAAACATTCCAAAAAGAATAAGTTTCAGAAAAAAGTTTCAAA
>CAKRTZ010000082.1 GCA_934402515.1 uncultured Lachnospiraceae bacterium | reverse complement strand
TCCTCCTTGTTTCGTTTTATGTGTTTTCGCTCGTTTTTTTCATTTCCTACTTTTTTCGTAGGTTTTCTATGTTTTAAATTATACACACTTTTCCAGGGATGTCAACACAATTTTTACAGGATTTCTAAATTCCTAAATCCCCTTTCCTGACTACTAACCTATAAGGATACATACAAGTCTTATCCTATAGGTTGCCTGTCCTTTCACTAAGCCATATCCAACCTATAACAATGCAATAAAGGCTACCTTATAGGTCAATTTTTCACTTATTGAGAGCAAAACTCAGCACATGCAACCCATAAGGTTTTCACTAGCACAGCCTTATAGGTTAATTTCCCTTAAATATCTGCAAAAATGACCTATAAGACAGGCAGCAAATTCAGGTTTATAGGTTGCCCTGACATTAGCCCCATGGGCACTACCTATAAGTGACACTATAAAACACATCTTATAGGTAAATCAAAGACAAACCAAAAGCCCACACTCCAAAACAATGCTCCGGGGTGCAGGCTTTTTTGTAAGACGCTGACTTTTATTCAAATACAAAGGTATTTAAGAACTTCTGAGCGCGCTCCGTGCGGGGATGCTCAAAGAAATTCTTCGGGGTGTCCTCCTCCACAATCTCGCCGCCGTCCAGAAAGATAATGCGGTCTGCCACCGCCTTGGCAAACTGCATCTCATGGGTGACAATCATCATGGTGGATCCCTGTGCCGCCAGTTCCAGCATGACATCCAGCACCTCCCGCACCATCTCCGGGTCAAGGGCTGCTGTCACCTCGTCAAAGAGCATCATCTCCGGTTTCATAATGAGGGAGCGGACGATTGCCACACGCTGTTTTTGTCCACCGGAAAGCTGACGGGGATACATGTCTTTCTTTTCCAGTAAGCCCACGCGCTCCAAAAGCTGCTCTGCCTCTGCCTCCACTTCCTTTTTGTCCCGTTTCTGTGCCTTGATGGGGGCTAACATAATGTTCTCCAGCACCGTCTTATGAGGGAACAAATCATAACTCTGGAACACCATGCCAATTCTCTGGCGAATCCGGGGCCAATCCGGTTTTTCTCCGGTAATAGGCTCTCCGTCCAAAAGAACCTCGCCGCCCTGCACCGGCTCCAGACCGTTGAGGCAGCGCAACAGGGTACTTTTTCCGCAGCCGGAGGGACCTACAATCACCAGCACCTCTCCCTTATGCACATCCAGGGAAATATCTTTCAAAATGGCTCCCGTGCCGTAATCTTTATGCAAATGTCGAATTTCCAAGAGTTTTTCTTCACTTTTCATTTACAAATCCTTTCCTCTACTGCTCTTTCCAACGTTTTTCCAGTGCCTTTGCCACCAGGGAGATGGGCCAGCACACAATGAAATACAGGAAAAAGATGGTGCCATAAATCCACAGTGCGGAATCCGGCACGGTGTAACGGTTTGCCTCAATAATCTGCTGTGCCACTTTCAGCACCTCCACCACGCCAATCATCACGATGAGGGAAGTGGTTTTTATCATACGGGTGGTGAGGTTGATTGCCAGAGGAATCAGCCGCCGCAGGGTCTGGGGCAGGATAATGTACCAGTACACCTGAAGTTTGCCAAGTCCCAGTGCCTCGCCGCTTTCATATTGGTGTTTCGGAATGGACTGCAGGGCGCCCCGCACCAAATCTCCCATCTCAGCAGTTCCCCACACCGTAAACACGATGACGGAGGAAACCTCCCCCGACAGGTTGATGCCAAAGGCTTTGGTCAGTCCGAAATAAACCAGAAATAACAGCACAAGCTGGGGCATGATGCGCACAAATTCCAGATACACTCTGGTGATGGCTTTGACCAGCCAGTTGTGGGAGGTCATAATTACACCAAGGATAATGCCAAATACCATGGAAAGCCCTACGGAAATCAGGGAAATCCGCATTGCCACCCAGAGTCCCTGGAGCAGTCTTGCGAAGTTGTTTCCCATGAAGAGCACTCTAATTCCCAAATCCTGCATAGCGTACCCTCCTTTCCACATAAGCCGCGATGAGAGAAATCGGCAGTAACAGCACTAAATATGCTGCCACCAGCATCAGCAATGCCTCATTGGTTTTGTAGTATAGTCCGATGAGATCTTTTGCCACATACATCAGATCCGGCAGTGCCAGCACGCTGAACACAGAAGTCTCCTTGATGAGAAAGATGATGTTGGCGCAAAACGCCGGAACTGACACGGAAATCGCCTGGGGCAGAATGACATAGCCAAAGACCTGCCTGTGGTTCAACCCTAATGCCAGGGCGGATTCCCACTGGGATTTATCCACCGCTTCCAGCCCACTGCGGAATGCCTCCGCCATATAACTTCCCCCTAGAAAGGTGAGTCCGATGATGGCGCACCCCTCAGAGGAGATGGAAATGCCTACTTTAGGCAGGCCAAAATAGAGGAAAAACAGCTGTACCAGCAAGGGCGTGTTCCGGGAAAGTTCAATATAAACCGAGGCAATCTGCCGCAGCACCGGCACTTTGTAGTAACGGCAGATGCTGCACACCAGCCCGGTAAAAATTGCCAGAATGATTCCCACCACTGCAATGCGCATGGTCAGTTTCGCCGCCTCCACATACAGCGGTGTATATTTTTGTATGAATGAAAAATCCATCGTTTACATTTCCTTTTCTTTTTTAACCGATCCGACGATGGTCGAATTTGCGGGAAATCATCATGCCGACGCCCTGCAAAATCTGTACCAGTGCCACCAGAATGACGATGGTTACCAGCATAACGCCAGTTTCATAACGATAATAACCGTAACGGATTGCAATGTCTCCCAGTCCGCCTCCGCCGACTACACCTGCCATTGCAGAGTAACCTAAAATGGTTCCGATGGCGATGGTCACGCCAACCAGAAGGGAGGTCTTTGCCTCAGGAATCAGTACCTTACGGATAATCTGCCAGGTACCGGCACCCATACTCTGGGCTGCCTCCACCACGCCTCGATCTACCTCTTTAATAGAGGATTCCACCATACGTCCGATGAAGGGAGCGGCGGCAATGACCAGGGGAACAATGGTTGCGGAAGAACCATAGCTTTTGCCCACAATCAGTTTGGTCAGGGGAATGACCAGAATCAACAAAATCAGGAAAGGAATACTTCGCAGGATGTTGCTGATTAAATCCAGGATTTTGTATACCACTTTATTTTCACGGATGCCGCCCTTGTCGGTGACTGCCAGTACGATTCCCAGGGGAAGTCCCAGTACATAGCCAAACAGGGTGGAAACCAGGGTCATATACAGGGTGTCGCGGGTACCCTCCAAAAGCATGGTTGTAAATTCTGCATCAAGCATCTTCCTCTACCTCCTCTACGCCGAGATTTTTCTGGTGGAAATATTCCACGAAACGGTCTGCCAGTTCCTGTTCCTCCGGGAGCTGTAAAATCATCTGTCCCACTGCCTTGCCGTGAACATTCTGGGTGTTGGCATACAGGATATTTACCGGGGTTTTGCACTCCAGAATAATATTGCCCAGAATGGGTTCAAAGGAGGAATTGCCCTCAAAGGTAATGCGGACCTTGCGTCCGGCGGTGATGGATTCCTTATAAGCAGTTCCGTTATAAATCAGATTCTTGGCGGCGCTGGTCTGGGGATTTCTGAATAACTGTTCCACGTCTCCCTGCTCCACCAGCACACCTTTTTCCAGGACGCCCACCCGGTTACAGATTGCCTGTACCACTGCCATCTCATGGGTGATGACCACGATGGTGATGCCCAGTTTCTCATTGATTTCTTTTAATAAGGAAAGAATGGCTTTGGTGGTCTGGGGGTCTAAGGCACTGGTCGCCTCATCGCAGAGCAGGATTTCCGGGTCTGCCGCCAGCACTCTGGCAATGGCAACACGCTGTTTCTGTCCACCGGAAAGCTGCGCGGGATAAGCCTTTGCCTTGTCAGCAAGACCTACGGTGTCCAACAGTTCCAGTGCTTTCTTCCGCGCCTCTTTTTTCTTAATGCCTACCAGTTCCATTGGAAAACATACATTGTCCAGCACGGTTCTCTGCATCAGCAGATTAAAATGCTGGAAAATCATGCCGATTTTTCTCCGGCTCTCCCGGAGTTGTTTGTCGTTTAATGTGGTCAGGTCTTTTCCGTCCACCAGAACCTGTCCCTGGGTGGGACGCTCCAGTAAATTTAAGCAACGCACCAGTGTACTTTTGCCTGCGCCGGATAAACCGATAATGCCGAAAATATCGCCGCGGTTAATGGTGAGGTTTAAGTCATTGACTGCGGTCACTTCTCCGTCTGCCGTTGTGAAGGTTTTGCAGACATGATTCAGTGTAATAATGGGTTCCATGTCGTTCTCCTTTTTCTATGAATTCAAACACAAAAATCCGTAGAGGGGTTTCAAAGCCCCCCTGCGGATTTTAAAGCCTATTTAAGATTAGTCCTCGAAAGGAATCACAGCTCCATCATATTTCTCGTTGATGAACTGTTTGATTTCGTCGGATTTCAGTACACTGATGAGTGCCTGGATTGCCTCGGAATTCTCATTTCCTTCTTTGACAGCAATGACATTCACATAGGTTTTGGCTGCCTCGGAGTCAGAAGTCTCATATGCAATCGCATCCTTTCCTACAGAGAAACCAGCCTCCAGAGCGTAGTTACCATTTAAGACTACGAAAGCAACCTCATCCTTTACACGGGAGACCTGTGCTGCCTCCAGCTCCTGGATTTTGATATCTTTTGCATAGCTTGCAATATCTTTTACGGTTGCGGTAAGACCAGCGCCCTCTTTTAAAGTCAGTACGCCGTTTGCCTCTAAGAGAAGAAGTGCGCGAGCCTCATTGGTGGTATCGTTGGGAACGGCGATGACATCGCCATCAGCTAAATCATCCAGGCTGTTTTTGGTTCCGGGATAAATTCCGAAGGGCTCGTAGTGGATGCCGCCTGCATTTACCAGGTGTGTACCTTTTTCCTCGTTGAAGTTGTCAAGATAAGGAATGTGCTGGAAATAGTTGGCATCAAAATCGCCGCTGTCTACTACTAAGTTGGGCTGTACATAATCTTCAAACTCGGTAATCTCCAAATCCCATCCCTGTGCTGCCAGGAGAGGTTTTGCCTCTGCAAGAATCTCTGCATGAGGTGTAGGAGATGCTGCTACTTTGATGGTTCCCTTTAACTCCGCTGCTGCATCTGCGGTGGTGTCAGCATCATCAATTACGCCGCCCTCTACTACCAGGCTGTCCGGGTCTACGCTGTCACCGTAAACAGGAGCCAGGGTTGCTGCGTAATCCGCATGGAAGAACTGCTCGTCTGCCAGTGCCTTGATTTCATCGTTCAGCCAGTTTAACAGAGTGGTGTTGCCCTTGCTTACTGCAGGAGCGATGGTATCCAGATTTCCTAAGGACTCGATACCAACGGAGAAACCGTCATTCTGCAATGCCCATGCCAGAACCTCGGTGTTATCGGTGGAGAAAGCATCTCCTCTGCCATCTAACAGTGCATTGTAAGCCTCCGTATACTGGTCAAATTTTAACAGGTTTACATCGGGATAGTTCTCGGTGAAGTAAGTTTCCGCGGTGGTTCCCTTGGTAACGATTAAGGTCTTGCCGTTTAACTCGTCAGCAGAAGTAATCAGTGCATCATCGGGAGAAACCACACCTAACGCTACTTTCATATAAGGAAGGGCGAAGTCAACCTTTTCTGCTCTCTCAGGAGTTACGGTGAAGTTTGCCAGGGTGATATCAACCTTGCCGCTCTCCAGATATTCTACACGGTTGGCAGCCTCGGTGGAAACATACTCAACCTCAACGCCTAAATCTTTTCCGATACGGTCTGCGAAGTAAATGTCGTAGCCCTGATACTCACCATTCTCGTCTACATAGCCGAATGGATTTTTGTCGCTGAATACACCAATCTTGATGGTGCCGCTCTCTTTGATTTCATCCACGGTGCGGAAGATGGCATTGGATGCGCTCTCGGTCTCAGCGGCTGTGCCAGCAGATGCGTTAGTATCTGCTGCGGTGCTGCCGCATCCTGCCAGAGTGGTCAGTCCCAATGCTGCGGTTAATACTGCGGTTGCAAGTTTTTTAAATTTTGCCATAATTTTCTCTCCTCTTTATAAGCCGTCCCTGTGTTGTGATAATAAAAAAAGCAGGTCTACGCCCGCTCCAAGAATACACACACAGTTCTATGCTCATTCTATTATTGTCGTAGTTTTCCAGTTTCTGTTACTCTATTTTCTTCGTCTATACACATGCACATGCTACAACAACACATCATCATCATTTGACTTTCCCTCCTTGTTTTATTTCCTACT
>CAKRTZ010000081.1 GCA_934402515.1 uncultured Lachnospiraceae bacterium | reverse complement strand
GTTCTTATTTCTGTTTACTTCTGTTTTTACTCCACGCCTTTCAATGCATCCACCATACAGATGGTCTTGACTCTGCCGGAAAGCATGCGGTTGACGCTTAGGGACACCAGTCCCGTGCCAACAATGGCATATAAATAGGATAAAAGATTGACCGTTACCGGCATATCCATATCATCGGACATAGTTCCCATCATCACCACAAGCAGCCAATAGCCCAGCCACAGTCCAATCACAATTCCGATTACCGTTATCCAGATATTCTGCTGCTGCAGAATCTTCCGAATCTGTTTGGTGGAAAAGCCCAGAACTTTCAGGGTTGCCACTTCCCTTGTTTTTTCCATAAAGGAAAGGACTCCCATGTTATAGAGAACCACCAGACCTAACAGCACGGCTGCCACAATCAGCACACCCACCATGATGTACATCATTTCCATATTTTTCGCCAGGTCACTCCTTGCCTGTTCAATGCTGATGACACCCGCCACCACATCGCCGTCTTTTATATAGGAAGGAATGGACATATTCGTATAGAAGGAAGTGGGATGAAAATCATAGCGGAAGTCCTCATAAACCTCCTTATCCATGGTGATTCCCTGTCCGGTGGCTGCCTGGTACAAAGCGGCTACCTGTCCGGTCTCCCACTTTTTCTCTCCTACAATGTGCCACTCAAAGGTATCTCCCACCTGGACACCCAGCAGGTCTGCCATTTTGGAGGTCATGGCGATGCCATCCTTAGGGAGCTTGATTTCCTCCTGTTTCGTATTCTCATAATGGAGGTAGTTGCCCTCCTCCGTCACGGTGATGGTTCCGGTTTTCACGGTGTCTCCCACCCGGAACTCACAACTGCCCTCCTGCAAAAGCTGCCCCTTGTAGGTCTGTGCCATCTGACGTTTTTCCAAATCTGAGGTGTTCAGGCTGAAATTGACCTTGTTCTGTCCGGTGACCAGTCTGGTATACTGCCAGTCCACCAGCCCGATACAGCAGTCGTAGGCGCCGAAAGCCCCCAGCAGGAGCATAGCACAGCCAGCCACACCGAGAATTCCCATAAGGCTCCGGGATTTATTGCGGAGCACATCCCGGATGTTCCATTGGGTGGAAAAGTTCATGGACAGCCAGAACTTGCTCTTTTCCAACAGGGAATGTTTCAGGTTCTTCGGGGAGGCGGGACGCAGGGTGACCGCCGGCATATCCTTTAATTCTTTTCTGCAGGATAAAAAACTGACACTGGAGCAGACCAGGACGGACAGTGCATTTGCCACCAGGCTTTTCCAGGAAAGCTGCTGATACCAGGCAGGCAGAATAAAGTAAGCCGTCATGCTGCCCAGAAACAGTTGGGGAATGAGAAGCCGCCCTAACAGAGAGCCAAGCACACCACCCAGTAAGCTGATGACAATTCCGTAGGACACATAGTGCCAGGTGATTTTCCCTTTGGAAAAGCCCAGTGCCTTCAACGTACCAATCTGGGTTCGCTGGTTGGAGGTCATCCGGGTCATGGTGGTGACAATACCCATCACTGCAATCAGCATAAAGATGGCTGTAAACATGATGCCAAAGGTCTCATGCTGCTCTTTTTCGTTAATGACCGTGTCAATTCCCAGATTCTGGCGGCGGTCAATCACCGTCACCTCATCCAGATTCAGGGTGTTTTTCAGATATTCCTTAAATTGCAGGGAATTCTCCGGTGTTTCATAGGTTTTAATGACCAGATAATTGTAAACCAACTGGTCCTGAAGGGGAAACTCCGACTGGGAGAGAAAACCAAAGCCGTAGTTGCCATAGGTTGGCATCATGCTGTCGCTGTCCAGAGAATAATACACATATTCCGGGTGCATGATGATGCCCTTCACTTCCTCCCGGAAAGAAACGCCCTCGTAGGAAAGGTTGATGGTGTCTCCCACCTTATACCCTCTGGCGTTGGCAAAATTCTGCTCCAGCCAGATGCCGATACTGCTGGCGTTAAAGGGTTCCCCCTCCACCACATAGGGATAGGAACAGGTCATGGTTTCCATGAAGTTAAACTCCATGTCCAGCTCCTCTCCGGTGGGCAGCTTACATTTGCCGTCCAGCACCAGCTTACGGTCTACTGTTTCCACTTCCGGCAGGGATTTCAGTGTGTCCGCATCCCGTTTGGTAAAATTGTTGCCAATCACCCAGTAGTCTGCGGTACGGGTCTGCTCAAAGTAGCGGGTATAGGACACCCCCAGTCCATTGCTCTCCGCATCAATTCCGGCAAATACCATCATACCTAAAAATGCCATGAGGAAAATGGATAAAAACTGGGTGCGGTTCTGCCACAAATCCCGCCATAATTTTCGTCTCAGCATTACCAGCTCACCTCACTTGCCTTCTTGGGATGCTCGTTGATGGTTACGGATTCAATGCCACCGTTTTTTACCCGGATGACTTTGTCTGCAATCTCTGCAAAAGAACTGTTGTGGGTAACCATCACTACTGTTTTTTTCTGCTCCCGGCTCATACGCACCAGCAGCTCCAGTACATCCCGTCCCGTATTGGTGTCCAGCGCTCCGGTAGGCTCGTCGCAAAGTAACAGCTTGGGATTTTTGGCGATGGCACGGGCAATGGAGGTACGCTGCTGTTCACCGCCGGACATCTGTGTCGGAAACTGGTGCATGTGTTCCTCCAGTCCCACCGCCTTTAGCGCCTCTGCCGGGTCTAAGGTGTCCTTCACAATGTCCTTCATCAATGCCACATTTTCGTATGCCGTCAGAGTAGGAATCAGATTGTAAAACTGAAAGACCACCGCCACGTTTCTTGCACGGTAATCCGTCAACTGGCTGTCGTTGTACCCCCGGATATGTTCACCGCAGGAAATAATCTCACCCCCGGTGGCAGTGTCCATGCCCCCCAAGAGGTTTAACAGGGTACTTTTTCCTGCGCCGGAGGGCCCTAAGATGACCACCATCTCGCCCTCATTGATGGTAAAGCTGGCATCTTTCAGGGCGTAGAAAACCCGTTCCGGTGTACCGTATTCTTTATTTACATGTTCAAATTGGATAAATGCTTTTTCGTCCATTCCGCCACGCTTTCTACTTCGCCTGTACGCTGGTGCCGATTCCGGCGTCTGTCATAGCATCCGTGATGACCTGCTCCCCATCCTCTAAACCGGAGAGAATGGCGGTGTAGCTGCCATCCGAGGCACCTGCCTCCACATAGCGTTTTTCCACCACACCGTTGTTAATGAGATACACATAATCGCCCTCATCATCGGCATAGAGCGCCAGATTGGAAACTGTAAGGGAATCCACAGATTCCCGGGTGAGGATGCAGGCATCCACATCACTTCCCAGATAAAGTACCGTATCCTCATACTGTGCCGGGTTTTCAATATGGATTTCCACCTGGAGTTTCGCCTTGTTCTGGGAATCCGTCACTGCCTCCCTGCGGATTTTGGATACGGTTCCCTCATAGGTCCTGCCGGAGACGGTCACGGTTGCGCTCTGTCCCTCTTTAATCTGGGCACCTTCGTAGCCGGTCACCTCCACCACTGCCTTTAATTTCTCTGGATTTTTCAGAGTAAAAAGCCGGGTGCCCTCTGCCACATAGGAGCCATCCTCGATGGCAACCTCGCTGAGAATTCCCGCGGTTTCTGCTTTTCCACCCTGCTGGGCTTTCTCTAGCTCCTCCTGGCTCCAGTCTGCGGCAAGTTCTGCCAGCTCTGCCTGTTTTTCCAACTGGATAAGCTGTCCACTGGTCATTCCTGCAAACTCTGTGGACAGCATCTCCTGGGATAAAATGCTGCGCTGGGTGGTCAGTTCTGCCAGCATGCTCGCTGCCTCTGCCAGATACCGGATTTCATCGGGCTTGGCGCCTGGGTCGGGAAGTTGGGCAACCTGTTTCTGGAGTTTCGCCTGTTTGGTCTGTAAATCGTAGTAAGTCTGCATATGACTCTTGTAGGAGTCACTTCCCAAATCACAGCCGTAGGCTGCGGCATAAGCCTGTGCCATCTCCACCTGGGTCTGGGCAAGCTGTACCTGGAGTTTCTGTCCTTCATCTTCCACCGTGTCCGCCACAATCTGTAAGTTGCTCTGCAGCTCATTCACATTTTTCTGGATGTTGGTGTAAAGCTCCTTGTAGGACGCCTCCTTCTCGCTGGCATCCTGGTATGCCTGATTCACGCGGGCACTCTGGGCTGCCGTGCCCTGATAGCTGGAGCGTGCTGCCTCCGCCTGGAGGGACGCCTGCTCCACCGCATGTTCAAAATCCGTGGTATCATAGGTAAACAACTGGGTTCCCGCGGGAATCAAATCCCCGCTGTGATAAGTAAAGTTCTGAATCTGTCCCGAAACCTCTGCGTAATAGGGAGTCTCCTCCTCGGTTTCAATATGTCCGTCCACTTCCACTTTCTGTTCCACACTACCAGAAACCACAGTGTCCGTTGCCACCTTGCTGCCATTTCCACAGCCGCCCATTGCCAGTGCGATTGCCAGAATTAAGCCCACTCCGACGATTCTAATTGCGATTTTCTTTTTCACGATGCTTTCCTCAACTTTCTGTTTTCTTTATGTAACGACAAGTCACAAACGTGACATTTATTTCATATTCAATATAAAATAGTTCTTTCTTCCTGTCAATATGTGAATATGAACTTTTGTTCATATATTGACAAGTTTTTTGTGACAGGTTATACTTATATAGATGTTATTGAGAAGTGTTATCAATAAGAGAGGTCATTATGGCAGTAACGAAAATACGGGAACCCCGGCAGCAGCGTTCCATTGAAAAAAAGAATAAAATCATAGAGGTAGGATTCGGTCTCATGTGCGACCAGGGATACCACCGCACCACAACCACGGACATTGCCAAAGCTGCCGGTGTTTCCACGGGAATTATTTACAGCTATTTCAAGGACAAGCACGATATTTTCGTGGAAGGCCTGCGGCTCTTTGTGGAAAAAATGGTGCAGCCCATCTACGATTTGTTTGCCCAATATTCCGGGGTTCCCCTGCCGGAGCGTCTGGATGAGGCGACACTGCGCCAGCATTTAGCTCAGATTACGGACTCCATTGTGAAGGGGCATCAAGTCTTTAAAAACGCTCACCGGGAAATCGATGCCCTGTCCAATACCTCCGAGGATGTGTCCAATATCATGATTGATTTTGAAATCCAGATTACTGAAGATTTGGAGGCGTTCCTGCGCCGGGTGGGTTTTGACAGTCCGGAGCTGCCGGAAAAGACCCACATTATTTATAATCTGGTGGAAAATCTTTCCCATGAGCTTATCTTCCATCATCATCCGGGGTTGGATGGGGAACGGATGCGCAAAATCGTGGAGGATACGGTCATCTGGCTATTGTTGGAGGCACAGTGACCAGCTGCAGAAGAAATAAAATTTCAAATTTTTGCATAAAAATTCCCGGCAGTTTTTATTCTCTGCCGGGAATTTAAATTTAAGGTTATCTTTTTCCAAGTATTCATGCAGATGTTATCATCTATCATCCGGTCCCGGATTTGTTGTGAGCATATCGTAAGAAACGATTGCATACTGACCGTTGTATATTATAATGCCGATACCTGTGTTAGACTGCTCTGCAATCAGGTTCATGCCTGTTGCGTCATTCGCAGGATATGAGAAAGATGCAATGATCTGTGTTCTATTATAATCGGCATATACGTTGGCAACAATTCCATCATACCAAGTATAGGTTGCCCTGGGACTGTCGAAAAAACTCCATTCTTCGCCTCCCGCAGGCATCACGGATTCAGGAATGTCTGCATATCTTCTGTTACAGATTTATTCTCTGTCTCTCCGGTTTCCTGAACAGGTTCCGGCTCCATTGCAGGGTCTGTGAATTTCACGACAGAATATACCGATAAGTGTGTGGTCTGAAAGGTCACACTGTGTTCTGATACAGAACAATCCATGTTCTGCACGGAGTTGTCTTCCGGATTGAAGTAATACACAGCATATGCATTGCCGTCAGCTGCTTTCAAATCTTCTGAAATAGGAATCGTGACTGTGATTTCTCCGGCGGGCTGTACGGCTGTACCGTCAGCATCTGCAATCGAAATGTCATATGACAAGACTGCTGCTACATCCATTGCCAAGTCGGTTTCTGCAAGGTCTTTGACGATAACTGGTTGCTTACACTTGTATGACAGCTACTGCGTCAAAAAAGATTTAAAATGGGCAAAAATTTTTAATAATTCCAGAGACTCATTGATGGGATGCCACACCTTCTACCACCGGATACTTTTCTCCCTGTACCATAACAGGCATCCCTTATCCGGAAGAATACGAAATAGACTAAATATTATTTAAGGGTCTGGTGTTATACCAGACCCTATCTCATAC
>CAKRTZ010000080.1 GCA_934402515.1 uncultured Lachnospiraceae bacterium | reverse complement strand
AATCAGAAGGCTCCAGATTGAAGCAGCAACCATTACACCTGCTGCAAATCCTGTAAGTGCACGTTGCACTGATTTGCTAAGTGTCTTTCTCATAAAAAACACACACGCTGCACCCAGCGTTGTTCCAACAAATGGAATCAATATGCCAAAAAAAGTATTCATTAGCTTTGCATATTCCTTTCTTTAAAACCGGAAAAACTACTATTTTGTAGTCCTTCATACTATTTTAATATTAGTTGTGACTAACTTATCTATATAAAAGAAACCGTGCGAAAGTAAAACTGTAATTTCACACGGTTTTTTCTGTCTTTTTTAGTATATCACTTACGTAATGATATAACAATAGAATTCTTTTAACAATGTTTTAGCCGGTAGTTTGACACTAACGTGTTTTCTCAAGGGACATCAAGCTTTCTCTTTCCTTGGTCCGCTGACCTCATGGCATAATAAATTCTTGTAACTCATTTATTTTTCTTTTAAACTCTCACCGTTTGAATGAATCACTCGCTGATACCATCCAAAGCTTTTCTTTTTGTAACGCTTCATGCTGCCATTTCCATCGTCATCTCGATCCACATATATAAAACCATATCTTTTGGACATCTGATTCGATGTGTTGCTTACTAGATCGATGCACCCCCAGCTTGTATAGCCAAGAACCTCTACACCATCCTTCAGTGCTTCCGCAACCTGCAAAAGATGTGCCCTAAGATATTCAATCCGGTAATCATCTTCTACCGTCATCTCCTGCTCTTTGCCAGCTGTTAATATATCATTTGCTCCCAGACCATTTTCTACAATGAACAGGGGAAGCTGATATCTGTCATAGAGCTGATTCAGGATAAACCTAAGCCCCTTGGGATCAATCTGCCAGCCCCACTCGGACTCTGGCAGATATGGGTTTTTCACTGCACTGAGGATATTGCCTCTTGAGAGAATATTCTTTTCCTCGTCTGCCGTAGCACAGTAACTCATATAATAACTGAATGAAATGAAATCCACCGTATGTTTCAGAATTTCTTCATCTTCCTCACAAAACTGGATATGTATGTTATTTTCTTCAAAATAGCGTTTCATGTAACCTGGATACTTCCCTCTGGCATGCACATCCCCGAAAAACAGGGACTGCCTGTCTTTCTGCATCGCTTCTATCACATCGTCCGGATTGCATGTCAAAGGATACATCGGACTTCCTGCAATCATGCACCCAATCTGAAAATCAGGGTTTATCTCATGCCCTATCTTTGTCGCCAGTGCGCTTGCTACAAGCTGGTGGTGAATCGCCTGGTAAATCAAACTCTTATCCCCATTTTCCGTATTTTCCAGAATTCCACCTCCATTGAAAGGGGCATGCAGCATCATATTAATCTCATTGAAGGTCAGCCAGTATTTTACCCTGTCTTTAAAATATCTGAATACCGTGTCAGCATACCGGGCAAAAAATTCTATCACTTTTCGGTTCGCCCATCCACCGTACTCTGTAACAAGATGAAGTGGCATTTCGTAATGTGAAAGCGTGATAAGTGGTAAAATGCCATATTTCTCAAGTTCCTTTATAACATCATCGTAAAAAGCAAGACCTTTTTCGTTCGGCTCTGTTTCGTCTCCGTTTGGGAAAATTCTTGCCCATGAAATAGAAAGCCTCAGCACCTTGAATCCCATCTCGCCAAATAATGCGATATCTTCTTTATAATGGTGATAAAAATCAATTGCCTCCCGCTTAAGGTAAAATCCCTGCGGTGGAATTTCTGGAATACCGAAAACACCGTTCGTCAGGGCATCCGCTGTAGTATAACCTTTTCCATCCTCTGTTGCCGCACCCTCACACTGATTGGCAGCTATCGCTCCTCCCCAGAGGAAACCTTCTGGAAACATTGTTGTATTCGTTTGCATATAACCTCCTAATTTATCTCACCCGGATCAGCTCCATGCCCGGTTCTATCTTTCCTAAATTTAAAGCCTCAACTTCTGTGTAAGCATCTGTATTCGTCACGATCACCGGCGTGATTGTCTGATATCCCGCTTCTTGAATGTTTTTCAGTTCGCACCTGATCAGCAGATCGCCTTTTTTCACATACTGTCCAGGCTCCACTTGTGCCTCAAAGAATTTTCCATCTAGCTGGACAGTATCCAGCCCAATGTGAATCATAATCTCTGCTCCACTGTCGGCCACCAGACCGATTGCATGATTGGTTGGAAAAATACTCTCAACTTTTCCATCTACTGGAGAATAGATTTCATTTCCTTCGAGTTTGATTGCAACGTCCTTTCCAAGAATTTCTTCTGCAAATGTAGCATCCGGAACCTCAGACAGTGCTACTGCCTCTCCTCTGGCCGGACTTACAACGATCTGTGTGTCTTTTTTATCCTTACTATCCATAGTGCTGTCTGCCTTTGCAGGCTCTATTTTTTCTGTTTTTGTTTCTTCTGGCTGCTCTGTTTCCTCAAAGCCCCAGAACCACACCAAAAGGAATGTTACAATAAAGCTAATTGCCATGGAAATGCAGGCGTGGATAAGATTTCCCCATCCATCTGGTCCAACATAAGCTACCAGCGACAAAAGACCAGGTGAACAGAAACTGAAGCATTTTACTCCCATTATTCCTGCATAAAAACCACCACAGCCGCCCCCGATCATGACGCTGGCAAGAACCTTTTTAAATTTTAAAGTGACACCAAACATTGCCGGCTCTGTTATACCAAGAAGTGCTGTTGCTCCGGTTGTAAAGGCTGTCTGCTTCAATTCCCTATTTCTAGTTCTTAATGCAACACCCAGAGAAGCCGCTCCCTGTGCAATATTGCTCGGCAGATTTCCTGGTCCTGCAATTGTCTCAAATCCCTGTGCGGAAATAGACTGCATCATAAATGGAACAAGTCCATAATGCATCCCCGCTGTCACCATTAATGGGAAAGCGGCTCCTACAAGAGTAGGCACAAGCCATCCCGCATACGCATCAAGCATATTCAGTCCTGTACTAATCCCAACGCCGACAACAAATCCAATCGGTCCCAAAGCTATAAAGGTAAGCGGCGCAACAATCAGCAGACAAAGAAGCGGCTTGAAAAAGAACTTAATCATTTTCGGCAAAAACTTGTCAAGAAACGCTTCTATATATTTCAAAGAAATAACCATCAGAATGACCGGAATCACGCTGGAACTGTAAGTAGCCAGTGTCACCGGAATCCCCAAAAAGGAGCTGAAGTGTATTTCAAATGCATCTGTAATCAAAGCTGCATAATTTGGATGTAACATTGCACCCGCAATGGATACCGCCAGAAATTGATTGCAGCCTAGCTTTTTTGCGGAAGTAAAGGCTAGCATCACCGGCAGGAAATACAGAGGGGCATCTCCTATAAGGTTTAGGAAATAATATGTAGTTCCTTCCGTATTGATTCCCAGAAGCACCGCTACCGCAAGAACGGATTTTACAAGCCCTGCCCCGATAATTGCCGGAAGAACCGGGGTAAAAATAGAAGAAACAAAATCAAAGAGAATCTTTGCTGGCTTCCGTCTAACCTTGGTCTTTTCATCCGCATCCCCAGACGCATCCTGTTTCATCCTTCCCTGAATGGCAGCAAATGCTTTTGGTACTTCATTCCCAATAATGAGCTGGAATTGTCCACCATTCCTTGCAATTCCTAATATCCCTTTTGTTTCTTTAAGCATATGCTCATCAGCCTTTGATTCATCCTTCAGTGTAAATCTCAGCCTGGTCGCACAGTGAGTCAGACCGGCTACGTTCTCTTCGCCGCCCACTCCATCTAGGATAATACCAGCTAATTTTTCAAAATCCATCTTATTCTCCTTCCACTACTTCAATTTTGATAATTACAGGCCTTAAGCCGTCATTACAGCTGCAAATTGCTACACCAGGTTTATCAATCCAATCCCCTGAATAAAATAATTCCTTCCCATGATTGTGAGAAAGTGCAAATACATATTGATAAATAGCTTTCCAAGCTTCATCGCAAAACCCTTCCGGCTTTGCATAATCTGCATAAAACACCTGTCCTTCCTTCATAAGTGGACAGCTTCCCAACCCCGGTGCCCCATACTGAGCGGCTAATTCCTTATCCAGAGTTGTTTTTAAAATTGTTATTTTACATTTCTCCATAGCGTAACCTCCTTTTTTTGATTTGTTTGATTTGTAATAACGTGCTTTAAATATAATCAAAAGCCATCTTTTTTTCTGTATCCTAGGCTACATATAGAGAAATTTTTTCAAGAATACCTCGGCATACTTTTTTCAAACACACTCTAGCATAAATATTTTTTTATGTAGCTTTTACAACAGAACTACACCCTTACATTTTGTTATTGTATTGATAGAGAGAACAACTTCTCTGCAAGCAAAATGTAAAATGAAAGGAATGATTTTATGTCACGTAATACTTATGGTGAGCTGTTCAAGCCCGCTAAAATCGGAACGATGGAATTGAAAAACCGCATCTGTATGGCTCCAATGGAACACAAATATTTTTCTGGAAACACAGAGGATTCCAGTATGACCTATCAACAGGTTAAGGTCTTTGAAGCTCGTGCAAAAGGAGGCTGCGGACTGATCTTTACCAGTGCAACCCACGCAGAACAGGAGCTCATGCCTTATCCTCGTGATATGGAGTTTCCCATTATTGACCGCAAAGAACGTATCAAAGAGTTTGCAGAAGCAGCAGATGCCGTTCATATTTATGGTGCAAAAATCGCCTGTGAGCTGACAATGGGCAGCGGGCGATATGCGGACCGCGTAGACCCACGCTGGGAACCACTGGCACCTTCAGATTGCGAAACCCAATATGATCCCAGCATACGTGCCCGCGCTATGACAGTGCCAGAGATCAAACACATGATCCACACCTACGCCGAAGCAGCCGGGCGTTTGAAGAAAGCTGGTTTTGACGCCCTTCTGGTTATGGGCGGCGGTGGATATCTTATCAATCAGTTCCTTTCTCCGGCATGGAATCAGCGCACAGATGAATACGGCGGCAGTGTGGAAAAGCGCATGACCTTCCTCATTGAAACCTTGCAGGAAACAAAGAAGGTTGTAGGCGAAAACTATCCGATCATTGTCAGCTTAAACATGGATGATCTGCTGCCGGAAGGTGTAGCTCCCTGTCGTGGTATGGTAGTGGAAGAAACCATCGCTACTGCACAGAAACTGGAAGAGCTAGGACTGGCAGACGCGTTCCATCTGCGTATTGGCAATTATTATAATCAGGAGTACATCATTCCAAGTGCCTATGTGACCAATGCAGAATACATGAAGAACTTCCGCAAGTTCAAGGCAACAGTGACTAAGCCTGTAATTTTTGAAAACAAACTGGATAGTCCAGAAGAAATGCAGCAGTTGCTGGAAGAGGGTGTTCTTGATTTTGCCAGCGTAGGCCGCAAGTGGATTGCAGACCCAGAGTGGGTCAATAAAGCAATGTATGGCAAAAAGGCACGTCCATGCCTGCGCTGCAATTACTGTCTGCACACTTCGTGGCTTGGAAAACGCACCCAGTGTGCACTCAATCCGGAAATGGGCTATGAATTTGAAGGCGGTGTGCAGCTGGCAGCTGAGAAGAAACGTGTCACAGTAATCGGTGCAGGTCCAGGTGGTATTCAGGCAGCATTAACCGCAGCAAAACGCGGTCATCATGTTACACTGCTGGAAAAAGAGCAGCACATCGGTGGCAAGCTGGATATCGTCAGTGCCCCAAGCTATAAAAAACAGTATCTGGATTACCTTTCTTATTTGGAAGATGCACTGGCACACTCTAATGTGGAACTAAATCTTGGCGTAGATGCAACGCTGGAACTTGTTCAGGCTACGAACCCTGATGCAGTAATCGTAGCAACCGGTGCAGCTCCGCTGATTCTTCCGATTCCTGGCATTGACCATGCAGTAACAGCAGATACCGTTCTGCGAGGACAGACCCCGGTGCATGGAACGATTGTGATCGTTGGTGGTGGTCTGGTTGGCTGCGAAACTGCTCATGTTCTGGCTGAACAGGGCTGCAAAGTTCACATTGTCGAGATGCAGGACGATGTTCTGAAAGACACCTCTTATGTAACCCGCCACTCGCAGCTAGCTGTGCTGGCTTCTACCGGCGCAAAGCTGCACGTCAGCACCCGTCTGATGGAAATCCTGGAAGATGGTATTATTGCAGTGCATGGTGGGGAGACTATAAAGATCAGTGCAGATGCCGTAGTCTTGGCAATGGGCTATCGCAACTGCTCTACTCTGTATACGGACTTGCTAAACAGTCTTGACTGTGAAGTTTACCAGATTGGTGACTGCCGTCAGACCCGTAAGATTGCAGATGCCATACGGGAAGGACATATCATCGCCAAGAATCTGTAAAAAGAATAAATATAAGCGGGGGCTGTCGCGCTATTGTTCCGAGATAAAATAAAAATAAAACACAGAGAGACCCCATATATAAATCTGCACTAGTTGAAGTACTTCGTTGGATTGTGTCCAGGTCAGTAAGACAAGAGGTTGTCTTCTTCCCTTGGATACAATCT
>CAKRTZ010000079.1 GCA_934402515.1 uncultured Lachnospiraceae bacterium | reverse complement strand
GATTCTCTCTTTACTGCATTTGGCATACCTGCATTTTCCGGTGTAGCCACATACTCATCCATCACATTATTCGCGGCACCCTCTGTCACCTTCTTGATAACATCTTTGGCTGCCTGCTCCGCCACCTTTTTCGCGGCTTTTGCCTCTGTGTTTGCAACCTTCGCTAGACTTTGACTGAAACAGGAATATATTTTCTCCATCAAAGCCACTAGGAATATGTATTCCGACCGTATGAGTTCCCGTCCAATGGGCTGGAGCGAAGAAAGAGCGGATGCGATGTGCCAGCTGAGATGCTATGTGAAGGATTAAGGAGAAGAAAAGATACTGGAACTGCTACTCCACCATCATGACAATGACAGGGTATACATCGAAAAGATGCAGGCAACCATTCCGAGTATAGACATACGGAAAAAGCTGGCGATCCGGGAGTAATGGCGGCTATTTTCGTTTTCCCTTGAAAATCGTGTAGCACAATCCAACAAGGGCGCAAATGAATATTCCAATCTGAATTAATTGTTCCGGAACCCCTATAAAATAAGCATTCTTAGGATTACTTCTCATCCACCACCTGGAAGATATAAAACTTCAAATAGTAGCTCTCGTCTGCAGCCCAGAGGATGGGGTGGTCGGGTGACTGGGTGCGGAACTCCACCTGGCGGAGCCGTTTGTGAGCGGAGCGGGCCGCCTCCTGGATAGTTTTTGCCAGGAGCTCCTGGGTCATGAAGTGGGAGCAGGAGCAGGTTGCCAGATAGCCGCCGTCCTTCACAAGTTTTAACCCCTTCATATTGATTTCACGATAGCCCTTGATGGCATTCTTTGTGGCTTCACGGGATTTGGTAAATGCCGGAGGATCCAGGATTACAACATCATATTTTTCTCCCTCTTGTGCCAATCCCGGCAGTTCATCCAGCACATTGGCACAACGGAAATGTACCGTCTGCTCCAGATGGTTACGCTTCGCATTTTCCTGCGCCTGCTGGATGGCGTACTCGGAGATATCCAGTCCTGTCACATCCATCGCCCCTGCCAGTCCTGCATTGAGGGCAAAAGTACCCATGTGGGTAAAGCAATCCAGCACTTTTTTGCCTTTACAGATGCGCTGCATGGCAAGGCGGTTATATTTCTGATCCAGGAAAAATCCTGTTTTCTGACCATTGACCACATCCACCAGATAGCGGACGCCGTTTTCCTGGATTTCCACGCTGGTATCAAATTCATCACCGATAAAGCCCTTGACCTTGGGAAGCCCTTCTTTGGTGCGCTCATTGGCATCACTGCGCTCATAGACACCGCGGATCCGGATGTCGTCCGCCTTCAGGATTTCTTTTAAAAGGTTCACAATGGTCAGCTTAAAAGCCTCCATCCCCAGTGCCAGACACTGAACCACCAATACATCCTCGTACTTGTCCACCACCAGACCAGGGAGAAAATCCGCGTCACCAAAAATAATACGGCAGCTGGAAGTGTCCACCGTGGTTTTGCGATAGTCCCAGGCGTTCTGTACCCGCATCCGTAGAAATTCTTCATCGATGGGCTGGTCAATGTGCCGGGTCATGAGCCGAATCCGGATTTTGGAGTTCTGGTTGATATAGCCACGCCCCATGGGATAGCCGTCAAAGTCCCTTACATTCACAATTTCTCCGTTTTTAAAGCTTCCGGTAATGGTGTCAATCTCATTATCAAAAATCCAGAGTCCTCCGGCTTTAATGGTACGTCCTTCTCCTTTTTTTAAAGTGACAATCGTGTCATTCATCAGCGTTATCCTTTCTGTTGTCTTTTCCTGCAGCTTTACAGTCCTTGCAGTAGCCGTAAAGTTCCAGTTTATGTCCTGTCACGGTAAATTCAGAACTACTCATATCCGGCAGCATCCGGTGTTCAAAGGGACAATGCTCCAGTGGAATGAGCTTATGGCACCCCAGGCAAAGAGCGTAATGGCGGTGTCCGCGATTCAACTCATAAACTGCGTTTTCTCCGCCGGGAAGAGTGGATTTGCTCACCAGATTTTTCTCCTCAAAGGCAGCCAGAATCCGGTACACCGTGGAAATTGCATAAGCACTTTTATTTCCGGTATGGGTGAGCAGGCGCTGGTATATTTCCTGAGCTCCCAGCGGTTCCTCAGCAAGTGCCAGGATTTGAAATACTTCTTCCCTTTGTTTTGTTTTTTTCAATCCGGTATCCTCCGGAAAAATGGGAATTTCCGGTAGTTTATCATGTGTATGTATCATTTTAGTAACCATGTTTCTTTCGCACTATTTCATTTATAAAGTAATCCCAAACAGTTCAATAAGCAATCCCGAAACCACACCTATGGCATATAAAAGTCCAAGAATCTTCAGGTTTTCCCTTGGGTGATCGTTGACTTTAAAGAGTACAAGGAGTCCCACACCTGCGCTGACCAGGAGTCCTGCCATCATAGGACCTGCAGAAAGCAGTCCTTCCAGGTAAAGCTGGGTAATCACCACAGAAGCGGCACAATTGGGGATCAGTCCGATCAATCCCGCTGCCAGTTCACCGATTACCGGCCGATTTAAAATAAAAGAAGAAAGTGTATCTTCGCCAATATAAGCAATCACCAGATTCAGTACAAAGCTGATAACCAGAATATAAACAAAAATCTCCAAGGTATGTTTCAGGGCAGAAGGAAAAATTCCTTTTTCATCACAGTGGCAATGCTCATGCTCGCACATATGATGAATATCCGGCAGGTGATGCGGGTCTTTCATATGGGTAAAGCGAAGAAATTTCTGGTGGATAAAGTCAATGGCAAAACCGGCAATCATACCGATTATAACCTTCACAAACAGAATTTTTAAAATTAAAAGAATGGATACTTTTTCTGAAATCAGAATCGGCAGCATCTCATCCGAAGTGGACAGGTAAATGGCAATCAATGTGCCCAGGGTAATCACTCTGCCGGCATATAAATTGGTGGCCGCTGCGGAAAAACCACACTGGGGGACAATGCCCAACAGAGAGCCATAGAGAGGGCCAAACTTTCCGGAACGCTCCACGAGTTGGTTCGACTTATCACTGGTTTTATGTTCCAGGTACTCCATTGCCAGATAAGTTACAAATAAAAAGGGCAGCAGCTTCACACTGTCAATTAAGGCATCCAGTGCCACTTCGCAAATCAAACTCCACATAACAATCCTTTCTGTCACATATGTATTTATGAACATATGTTGATGCAAATGCGACTCATTCGCATTTAGATACACGTTCAAGAATACGCGACAGGTGAAGTTTTGTCAAGAAAAAAAACGGCAATTCTCGTAAAAAGAATTGCCGTTTGATAAAGTCGAAGCGACAGGATTTGAACCTGCGACCTCTGCGTCCCGAACGCAGCGCTCTACCAAGCTGAGCCACGCTTCGATATGCCACAAAAATGTATACTATTTTCGCGACATATTATATAGTACAGCATACCTGTACTTTTTGTCAAATGTTTTTTCTTATCCTGAAGGCAAACAGCCTGAAGGCTGTTTTTCATTACCGGAACGAGATACAAGTGAACAGTAGCTATTTTTCCCGAATAGTCTCATTCATGCTGCCGGTGCGGTAACCTTTCAAATCTACGGAAACATAATCAAAGCCGTATTCCTTGAATGCCTTCTGAATCTTGTCGCGGGTTTCTTCCTCCATGAGACGATTGATGTCCTGGGGAAGTACCTCGATTCTTGCCAGATTTCCGTGGACGCGGACACGCATCTGCTCAAAGCCCGAATCCAGCAAAAGCTGCTCGGCCTTGTCCACCCGTTCCAGTTTTTCCCCGGTAATGGTTTCTCCATATACAAAACGGGTCGCCAGGCAGGCATAGGAAGGTTTTTTCCAGGTGGGAAGCTGCATCTCTTTGGAAAGTTCCCGAATCTGTGCCTTGTAAAGGCCGACTTCCCGCAGAGGGCTTTTGATGCCCAGTTCGGAAATGGCAGCCATGCCGGGACGGTAATCGCCCATGTCATCCATGTTGGAACCTTCTGCTACTGCTGCCATGCCTTCCTCTTTTGCAATCTCCTTGATTTTGGTAAAAATCGCTGTCTTACAGATATAGCAGCGGTTCTGGGGATTCTGGGAAAATCCGGGGATTGCCAGCTGGTCTACGGTGTAGCAAATCTGACGGATGCCTGCTTTTTTGCAGAATTCCTGTGCCTCTTTGATTTCCCGTCCGGGCATGGCGTCTGCCACCACGGTCACGGCAATGGCTTTGTCCCCTAACGTATCATGGGCAACCTGTAAAAGAAAGGTGGAGTCCACGCCACCGGAAAAGGCAACGGCAACGCTGCCCAGTCCACGCAGAACCTCCTCCAGTTTTTGTTTTTTCTCATGACTTTCTACTGACATAATATAGGCCCTCCTTGATGTCTTTTCTCAAAAGTGTCTCTAATTCACAATGGTTCCGGCATGTACCAGTTTCCACAGTTCCTCCGTGGCAAGCCGGGTTTTCGCAACCACATCCCCAGCATTTTTCGGAAAACAGTAGTAGAGAATCTGCTGGTCGCCAATGCAAATCATATCGCCGATTTCATACCAGTAATAATCAGAATACAGGCTGTAGGAGGCAGAAGGTTTCTGGCTGCAATCCAGCCGTCCGGCACATCCTGTAAGATGGAATCCCTCCGGGGTGTGGCAGAGCTGACCGTCTCCTACCTTATAAATACACTTGGTATTTACCATCATATAAATATCTACGGGAATGTCAAGACGATAATTTCCAGTGGTCAGTTCCTCCCGGACACATTCCCGCTCCCAACGATACCAGTCGGGAATATGGGAAAATTCTGTTTCGCCGTCCAACGCCTGCATGTAGCCGTATTCCGTCAGCTCGTAGGTTTTCCCACAGGCGCGGCAGGTGAGGAGGGTTCCTTTTCCCATCATTTTTCCCTCGGTTTTGCAGTGGGGGCATTTGTATAACACGCGGTTTAAGTAGTCCGCACGGAATTTTTCCCGGATGGCAACGCGGTTCTCCTGCTGCCAGCGGAAATTATCAAAGGAAAACTGTTCCCGCATAATACGGTTCAGTTCCTCCACGGATTTTTCCTTGATTTCCTCCGGGGAAAGAAGGTACTCCACCCGCGCGCTCACTTTGACTTTGCGCAGCTGCAAGCCATTGTACAGCGGGTCTCTGGCAAACGCCCCGTAGGTACGCACCATCACCACCGGCACGTTGAGGATTTTCAGGCATTTGCCGATGCTCTCCGGCAGAGGTGTCGCCGTTCCGTCAAAGCTGTAGCTTGCCTCCGGGTACATGAGGATGGAATTATGTAACTTACGCACAGCGTAAACCATGTCCTTTACCAGTTTCACATCGCTGACAAATTTCTGGGCGGGAATACAGCCGATGCTCCGCATGAGCCAGGATTTTCCCACAAAACCGTCGGAGGTGCAGACGATATTAAAGGGACGGGAGGCAAAGACCACAGAGGCAATTTTCAAATCAATAAAGCTGGAATGATTCATGAGAATGAGGCAGGGCTCGCCCTTTTGTAACTTCTCCATGCCAATCCGCTGACACTCAAAATGGGTAGCCTTTAACTCCGGCAGGGAAACCAGTTTCAACAAAAAACGAAACGCCAGCCATGGTCTTACCGGATTTTGATGGGAATGGTCTATCCTGCGTAAAGCCTCCTCGTAGTCCAGTTCCTGCACTTTAATTTTCATTTTAATAACCATTCCTTTCCCGTGGCGTTCTTTATGCTTTCTTCCTCGTCCGGCGAATCACAAAACAGATTCCGGCACACAATACGCAGACCAGCACACCGCCCACGATTCCCGATACGGAGGTTCCCGCTGCGGAATCAGAATCTGCAAAGCCGTAGTCCGGCAAAACTGCGGTGGAGGAAACAATGCGGTCTGCCGTGTCGTAGGCATCCCCCTGGCCTTCCAGTTCGGTAGTTCCTGCCACTTTTTCCATAGACCATTCCAGTCCGTCCGGGTCACCGGATGCCAGGTGGGACAGTCCGCCGCCAATGAGAACGGCTGCCACTGCCAGCACGCAGACCAGTGCTTTATAGGACAGCTTTGCTTTCTTCTCGGTTCCAGCCACAGGTGCGCCCGTCCAGAGCAGTTCCGGTCTGGCATCGTAGACAAAACACAGCACCGCCGCGGTAATCACACCCTCCACCAGACCGATCGCCAGATGAATAGGCTGCATGGCTGCCACGAATACGGTAAAGGGCAGCTCCGTCACGCCGGAAAGCAGGGTTTCGATGGTCACGGAAAAGGCGCCTAACTGCAACGCCAGGACGCAGCCCCCAATGGAGGCAATAGTAATTTTCTTTTTGGTAACGCCGTTTTTCATCATTTGTTTCCAGATAAGCAAAGCACCCACAAAGCACCCGTAAAACGCCATATTCCAGATATTGCATCCCAGTGCCAGCAGTCCTCCGTCTGCAAAGAACAGGCATTGAATCAGCAGCACGCCAATCATGGTGATAAAACCGGCGTAGGGTCCCAGTATTGCGGAAAGCATCATGCCGCCGCACAAATGTCCCGAAGAACCAGTTCCGGGAATAGAAAAATTAATCATCTGTGCCGCAAAAACAAAGGCACCCATGACACCCATCACCGGGATTTTTTTGTCTAAATCTTCTTCCTCTCTCAGTTTCTTAATGGAATATCCTGCCGCCACGGTGGAGCAGGCATACATGGTTCCGGCAACTGCCGGATTCACTAAGGCATCTGCCATGTGCATA
>CAKRTZ010000078.1 GCA_934402515.1 uncultured Lachnospiraceae bacterium | reverse complement strand
TTAATCTCTTTCAGATGCTCGTCAACAGACAGTTGAATGTCCCTCTTTCCGATCAAAATTTCGGCGGTATGTCTGGCGCGAAGCAAAGGGGAGCAGAATGCCCGTTCAAAGGGGATCTGTTCCAATCGTTTTGCTGCCTTTTGAGCCTGCGCTATTCCATTCTCATTAATGTCAATGTCAACCTGTCCCTGGAGTTTTGTCGCCCGGTTCCAGTCTGTCTCTCCATGTCTTACCAGGTAAATCTTCATTGTTCTGTCCTCGTTTTCCTTTGTTGTCACATATCAGCAAGACGATTATAGCACAAACGGTATCTTAATGGTGCAATTTCTTCACTACAAAGCCAAAACCGTTTCTGACAGCGGGACCAGCAAAGAAAATCTGCCAGCACAATGCCATGGGGAAATTCTGCACGGTCTTTTGCAGCCACAGCGCAATCACCTGATTTCCAGGATTCATAAAAAGACAAGTGGCGATAAAACTCATCACCGGACACATCAGACAGACAATCATGGATGAAATGGCAAGGGTGATAAAAATAGGCTTATCCTCCGGGGAAACCATGCGGAATGCAAGTTTCTGGGATAGTTTTTCCACAACGAAATATTCCAGGATGCAGGCAATGGGCCACATAATAGGAATCTCATGGAAAGCCAGGAGAAAAATCTCATTGCTCATTCCGCCTTTGTCCAGTGCAATGTTGTAGCAGACCATGGCGTAGACCATGACGAATGCCATAATCAATGTGAAAATAATGTTTTGTAATTTTGTCTTTGGCATAATAATGCCCTCCTTTTCTAAAATTCTAAAAATGGGCGCAAAAAGACACATGCGTGTTGTTCGTTATCAGTGAGCAGGGCACACATGTGTCGTTTCCAATTCATACCAACGTTCTTTATGCAATTTGAACAGATGTGATTCTATCATAGAAATGTGGGAGAGTCAATAGATGCCATTCCTACAGCACTCTCCCCATGCCACTTCTGTATTCCTCGTTCAGTTCCCGCAGTTCTTTTTCCCCGTTGATGTAGGGTTCATAAAAGCTGTCCACTGAGCCGCCGCCAAGGTTATCGCAGCCGTTGCAAAAGTCGCAGGCGCCACCACATTGGGATAAGCCTTGCTGTACAATTTGAATTCGTTCCTCCCACGTCGTGTCTTTAATCAGTAAAGATTTCATCGTCTGGCCCCTTTCCTTTTCATTCGATACCATAAGGAAATATTTCCATTATTTCTGACATTTTTATTATGTATTCTTGTTCTTTAAATATCAATACTCGTCTTAAAATATATGGTTACATTTTCATTGGCTTTTAACCATTTTACATTTTTCCGGGGCTATACACTATGGATTTTCACATTTTTTCAGGGCTGAATTCACTGCAACTCAACATTTTTTCTGACCTGAACCATTTTTAATTGAAATTCAGGTCAAATCAATCCTTTTTCACCGCCGCATATAACGGATTCGCCTCCCTTCCAGTCTTTTTCTTACAGTTTTTTGACTTCCGCTTTGACGCAGGCAGTTTTTCCGGAAAAAGCTATTCCGTACTGCAGGATTTCCTCCACTCTAACAGCGTACATTTCTGTTTGGTACTGTCGGTCGTTTATCTGGTTTAACGCAGATTCCGCAAGTTTTTCCAACTGTTCTTCCCTGCAATCTTTTCCCGCTTTCAGTTCTATCAAAATACCCGGAAGTTTTTTGTCCAATGGCAGCATCTGGATATCAAAACGTCCCTTTCCCGTTTCCCGATTGGATGTAATATGATACCGATTGTCTAACATCGCACAAAGCCCTAAAATAAGTCCGTGATAAAACGTTTCGTTTGCAGCGTCATGAAAACTGACGGTCTGTAACAGAAATGTTTCCAGCCGTTTCTGCAGCATCGGAATATCCATGGTATAAATCGCCTCCTGAATGGCAATCGCTGCAGAAGGTGAAATCAGATTTTCAAATTTGGAAAGAATCTCCTTACTGTACACAAGAGAAATTTCTTTGTTGGGAAGTGCCACTTCGCACATATAATCGCCACTAAATGTCTGCTCTTTCGTAATGGCTTTCAGGTAGCCTGTCACCAGAAGAAAACTGTAAATTGATGCGGGATTGTTTTGTATCTGCGGATAAATTACTCCCGTGTCAATATGGGTCACAAAGGATTTTCCCTGCATTAGGGATTCCAGTTTCTCGTAGGTTTCCGTTGTTGCGCAACTTAACACTTCACTGATGATGTCGTTACTTCCGGTGGACTGCCAGAAAGCCCGTGGAACACATTCATTATTAAAATATCCAATCACAGACCACGGGTTAAAGATTTCCGTTTTTCCAAAACGATACCCATCATACCATTCGCAAAGTTCCTGGTATTTCTCCGGTGCCCCATAATAATCAGCCATTTGCTGCACTTCTTCCGGTGTAAAACCAAAATATTCACTATAACGGTTATCTAATATGGAATTAATCTTCAGATTGTTCAGTCCACTGAAAATACTTTCCTTTGCCACCCGCAAAATTCCGGTAAGAAAACCATAGGACAGATGGGCATTATCCTTTAACCCAGCAGAAAACAACGCCCTCATAAAATCAATGACTTTATCATAATATCCTCGTACATGTCCCTGCTGAATCGGCGTGTCATATTCATCAATAATAATAATCGGTGCAGTCCCGTAATGCGTATGAAGAATTCTGGATAAGGTCAACAGCGATAATGCTACATCATTCTCATTTACAGCTCCATTCAGCATGTCGGTCAGTGCCCGCTTTTCATAAGAACTTATCTTATCGCTGGTAAGCAGTTCACTATGTCGTTCAAATTCATTCCGCATAATCTTATAGATAAAATCATAGGCAGTTTCCCAGTTTTCACATTTCACATCCTTAAAGGTCACATAGATAACCGGATATTTTCCCTGATATTTCTGATATTCCTTACCACATGCCCAGATTTTTTTATCACGAAAGTAAACAGAAGTATCTTCCTCTGTCCTCTCAAAAAAGACTCTCAGCATATCCATATTTAAAGTCTTTCCAAACCGCCGTGGGCGTGTGAACAGAGATACCTGGGGGCGTTCATCAATAAAATCACGAATCAGCAACGTTTTATCCACATAATAATATTCGCAGGATGCTTTGCGATAGTCCGATATCCCGATGGGCAGGGGTAATTTCTTATATCTATTACCGGCAATTTTGCTTTCCGGACAAAGCAGTTCACTACCTGCCTTTCGTCTTTTATCCGCTGGTTTCACTGCCTCCGCCGGAATGACCCACCGCCCATTTTCTTTAAATGCTCCGGTAATTCGCCCTTCCTTGCAAAGTACATTGATTCTGCGTTCTGAAATATTCCATTTTTCGGACGCATCCTTTGTTGTCATAGTTCCTGCCATACATCCTTTACCCCTTCACCGTATTGTTCACTTCTATTGTACCTATTATTCCGAACAAAAGCAAGGTATTATTCCTTCTTCACCGACGCATATAACGGATTCGCCTCCCTGACTTGATTTCCGTAAATGGTTTTCAACTGGGCAAAGGCTGTTTCCACCTCGTCGGGAATGTCCACATGGGCAATATAGTCTTTTCCCTTCGGGCCGTATCCGTTCTCATCGTCGGTCAGCCGTGGGATTTCCCCCATCAGAAGATTGATGTACCGTTCCATCTTCCACATACCATGGATGTTTTCCTTATAGGACAGGGTACTGCCATCCGCAACCACTTCCGCCCGATAAGACGCGTAATTGATTATCGTCACCTCATCCGAAACGTATTTCCGCAGACCGGCATCCATGCGGTTTTGCATCGTGGCATCCTGGCACAGAATGATACTCTGAAAAGAAATGGAATTCTTCTTTAACAACTCCAGCAGATACGTAATATTGTTTCCGCAATTTGTGGACTTTGTCTCCAGATAATCGGCATGGCAGTGATGAACCGCGTTCAGATACTTCTGGAATACCTCCGCCTCAGGCTTTCCATCCACATCAAGTTCCGGGTGTTCCTCACGGGCGCATTGTCTCAGAGTCTCCGTGGTATGTCCTGCTCCACCTACAATCACGTACTTTTCTGCAATCCGGTTCTTCATTGCCTCCGCCAGGACATCCCCTCCTGCGAGAATACTTCCGCCAAACAAAACCATCACATCGGCTCTTTTTATTCCGTATTTTTCCTGTAACTGTCCTGTGGTGAGTTTCTCCACATCCCGTTTTCCACAAAATATCCCCAACTGGTTTATTGCTTTTGCTATCTGTTCCATCGTCGCGCCTTTCTTTCTGTAATTTATATCCGTATTGTATCACTTTGTGCACTCCCTATGAACTGAAAAAAGAAGGTGCGCCCTGTCGGACGCACCTCCCTGCTTTGTCGTTTCTATCAAGCCTTTCCAAGACTTCCGAATAAAGTCATCTTTTCGATACATTTTGCTTTTGCAGCCTCAAGACCACCTGCCAGCATTGATCTGGGAGTGAATCCGTTCTCACCCTGGTCTTTGCCTTCCTCGAAATATTTCTTGGTTGCATCTGTAAATGCAATCTGGCACTCGGTATTTACATTTACTTTGCAGACACCAAGATTGATTGCCTGTTTTACCATCTCGTCAGGAATACCGGAACCACCGTGAAGAACCAGGGGAATTCCATCGGTTGCCTGCTGGATGGATGCCAGAACATCGAAGTTCAAGCCCTTCCAGTCTGCGGGATATTTGCCATGAATGTTACCAATACCGGCAGCCAGCATATCAATGCCCAGTCCTGCAATCTTGTGGCACTCATCCGGGTTTGCATACTCTCCCAGTGCTACATGACCATCCTCATGTCCACCGATAGCACCTACCTCTGCCTCAACAGAAATTCCTTTTGCATGGCAAAGTTCTACGATATGTTTGGTTTTCTCAATGTTCTCCTCAAAAGGAAGTTTGGAACCATCGAACATGATGGAACTGAATCCACCATCGATTGCAGCCAGAGCCTCCTCATACTGACCATGGTCTACATGAAGTGCTACCGGAACAGTGATGTCAAGGTACTCCATGAAGTCTTCTACCATGTCTGTGATGGTCTTGTAGCCGCCCATGTATTTTGCGGTTCCACCGGACACACCGAGAATGATAGGAGAATTGGTCTCCTGTGCAGCTAACAAGAAAGCGCGTACAAATTCCATATTATTCAGGTTGAAATGACCAACTGCATAATGTCCTTCTTTCGCTTTCTGCAGCATTTCTTTTGCGTTGACAAGTCTTTTCATAAGTATAGTCTCCTTTTTATAATGTTATTTCTTTTCCCTTTGAAAGTTTGGTTACTAACAACAGGGAAATGATTGTCATAAGGGTCAGAATGGTAGACATCGCACACGCCTTGCCATCGGTTCCTCTTGATACCATGATGTATACACCCAGGTTCAGGGTAATGGTCTTGGAACTATAGAGGATAATGGAGGAGGACAACTCTGTAATCAGTGTTACCCAGCTCATAATTGCACCGGAAATGATACCATTTACCATCATAGGGGTAGTAACTTTCCAGAAAGTTTTAAATTTGGAGGCGCCCAGGCTGGCAGATGCCTCCTCCACCGTAATGGGAATCTGCTGCAGGATAGCTACACTGCTGCGGATGGTATAAGGAATACGGCGGATACACATGGAAATTACCATAATTGCAACGGTTCCTGTCAGTACCAGGGGACCTTTGCTGAATGCCATAACCAATGCGATACCTACAACAGAACCAGGAATGATATAAGGAATCATGGATAAAGTATCAATGATATTGTTGACACGGTTCTTGCGGCGTACTACCAGATAAGCAATCAGCACTGCCAGTACAATGATAATCAGTAATGCACCACCACAGATAACGATGGTATTCTTGATGGCATCACCCATAGTTTCAAATACCTGGCGATAACTCATCAGGGAGAATCCAGGTTTAAACATATTTCCTGTCTTTGAGGTATTCCGGAAGGAGCAGTAAATCAGGTACAGCTGCGGCATGAAGGAAATCGCTACCAGACCATAAGCATAAATGTGAATGAACACACTTAATAAGGGATTGGCTTTCTTTCTCTCCAGCGGATGCAGTGCATTCATGGTAAAGCTGTAATGATTGGACAATGCTTTCTGACCTAAAAATACGATTGCCGTAATCAGGATGGCGATAACGCTGATTGCTGCTGCAAAGTTGTGGTTGACAGAGGTCTCTCCTACATACTGTTTGTAAATTTCTACTGGGAAGGTACGATAACCTTCACCAATCAGTAAGGGTGTTCCAAAATCTGCCAGGGAACGCATGAATACCATCAGGGCTGCTGCCAGAATAGAGGGCATACACAGTGGAACTACCACTTTCAAGAATCTCCTGATTCCTTTACATCCCATATTGGCAGAGGCCTCTAATAAGGAGCTGTCAATATTTTTTAAGGCACCGGATACATAGAGAAATACCAACGGAAACAGTTTTGTGGCAAGTACCAGAAGGATTCCGTTAAAACCATAAATGGATGGCATTTCAATCCCAAAGGTGTGGCTTAAAAACTTCGTGATGACACCGGAACGTCCTAAAAGGAGAATCCAGGAATACGCACCGATGAAAGGGGCTGACATCGAGCAGAGGATAATCATAACCTGCAGGAAATTTCTGCCTTTGATTTCATACATGTTGTAGAAATATGCCAGCGGCACACCGATTACAAGGGACACAATCGTAACGCAGATGGCGATTTTAAAGCTGTTTAATAATGTGGAGAAGTAGTATGTATCACTGAAAAACTGTTTAAAATACTGCATACTGAATTGTCCGGTTTCATTATCCAGCACAGACTGTATCAGTATTTTTACAAGCGGGTACATCATAAATACCACATACAGTAACAGAATAATCAGGCTGACACTCACCCACATATCAATTTTTCTTTTTTTCATAAGTCCAGCCCTCCCTTAGTTAACCAGGGAACGCAATCCGTCTTTGGTAAACAGGTTGATTTTTTCTCTCTTCACCTGTAAA
>CAKRTZ010000077.1 GCA_934402515.1 uncultured Lachnospiraceae bacterium | reverse complement strand
TTGCGGAAGGAATTGAACATGGCGCGTCCCAGGTTCTGATTGGAAATAAGGCTCTGGTAATTTTCCAGAAGATGGGTGCCAGGTAACAGTTTTCCACGGACAATATCAATACTGGAGTTCGTGGCTCCACAAATCATATAGTACAGGGGAAACGCTGACAGAAAACTGGCAACGATTAAAATGATATAAGCGATAGTTGTCTTTACTTTAGTCACGTTTGTCACCTACTTTCATCTGGATTGCGGAAAGGATTGCCACACTCACAAGGATAAATACGGAAATTGCCGCCGCGTAGTTAAATTTGGGTGTTTCCACAAAGGAGATATTATAAACATAATGCGCCAGTGTCATGGTGGACTTACCGGGGCCGCCGGAAGTCAGGTTGACAGACTCATCAAACAGCTGTAACGTACCAGAGGTTGACATAATAGCAGTCAACAGAATGGTGGGTTTCAGCAAGGGAATGGTTATCTTCATGAACTGCTGGAAGGGGGTTGCTCCATCAATGTAGCTTGCCTCGTATACGGAATAATCAATATTCTGTAAGCCTGCCAGATAGAAAACCATGTTGTAGCCTGTCCATCTCCAAATCAGTGCGATGATGATGACAAAGCGTGCTGCCCATGCGTTCTGGAACCAGTCTACTCTGCCAAATCCCAGGGTTGTGATGATGTTGTTTACCAGGCCATCCTGGGCAAATAAAGATTTGAAAATCATGGAATAGGATACCAGGGATGTGGCACAGGGAAGAAAGATGAGAGTACGGAAAATACTCTTTCCTTTAATCTTCGGGCTGTTCAAAAGCTGTGCCAGACCCAATGCCAGAATTAACATAACCGGCACCTGGATAATAAAGTAAAATACGGTGTTGAACAGACACTGCTGGAAAGTCTTATCTTTTAATATACGCTGGTAGTTTGCCAGTCCTACAAAACCGGAACCTTTTTTAGAAAAGGAAAGGATGATTGCCTGCACCATGGGATAAAAGCAAAAGATAAAGATAAGAAGTGCTGCAGGAATTAAGAATGCCCATCCAGTCAGGTTATGCTTTTTTTCCAAACTCATTTTTGCTTTCTTCTGTTTCATATAAATTCTCCTAAAAATTAAAAAGAATATCGTCTCGCAATATTCTGTGCCGCGCTCAGCGGCATGTTTTTCTATGAAAAAAATACCGGGAACGCAATACGCTGCATCCCCGGTACTGGCTCATTTTTTACTTACTTATTCACTAATGTTAAACTCAACAGTATCCTGTGCGTTCTGAATCTCTTCATCAATATCAGCACCATTCTGTACTACGTTAGTGATTGCATCGGTCAGTGCACTTCTAATGTCATTGTAGTATGCACCGTAGTTGATTGCGGGAACTTTGCCTGCGAACTCAACGATGTCTTTGTATACAGCCTGTCCGCCGTAGAAATCAGAGGTCTGATTGTAAACATCAGAGTCTGCTGCAGGCAGATAACTGGAAATTGCACCAGCGTTGGGAAGTAAATCATCGTATAATTCAACACTGCCACCGAAGGTTGTCTTTAAGAAATCGAATGCTAACTCAGTGTTCTTGCAGTTAGAAGATACTGCCCAGCTTGCACCACCACAGTTTGCGTAGTTGGTAGCACCATCAACACCATCTAAAGCGGGCATATTTACGATAGCCCATTTACCGGACTGGTCTTCTGCAGCCTGGATGGAGGACATAATCCAGCATCCCTGAATCACACCAGCAGCTTCTCCTTTGTTCATGGAAGCAATGTACTGATCCCAGTCGGTGTAGTCAACCATGATACCTTCGTCAATCAACTCTTTGTAAACTTCGATTGCCTCTTTCAGAGCTGCGTTGTCAACCATGTGAACCTGACCATCAACGATGGGAGATGCACCTGCGGACTGTAACATCTCGATAACGATCTCAGAACCGCCAGAGCTTGTCAGCATGGGAACGCCGTTTGCATCAACAACCTTTTTCGCCAGATCCATGAACTCAGACCAGGTTGTGTCTTTGAAATCCTCAACGGTAAGACCAGCGGCCTCTACCATATCAGAACGGATTGCCATAATGGATGCACCATTATCGAAAGGAATACCGTAGTGTTTGCCATCTGCGGTAGAATCTCCTAATTTACCACCGGAGAAATCATCAAAGTTGATACCGGAATCGGATAACTCTGTGAAAACTTCAGGATAGTTTGCAATGTTTTTCTGGAAAGAATTATCCTGCATTAAGAAGATATCAGGCAGTGTGTCATAGTTACCAGCCTCAGCAGCGGTAATAATGCTCTGCTCAATGTCGGTGTAAACCTTCTCCTGGATGTCCAGTTTGAAGTTGGGATGATCTTTCTGGTAAATAGCCTCAGCCTGCTTCATTGCATATACGTTGAAGGTGGGATCCCAGCACCATACGGTCAGGACTTCTTCACCATCAGCGGCCTCGGTCTCTGTGCTCTCTACTTCTGCAACAGACTCTGCTGCGCTCTCTGTAGTCTCCGCTGCATCGGTGGATGCAGGAGTGCTTGCTGTATCATTGCTGCTACCGCAGCCTGCAAGGGTTGTAGCGGTCATCGCTGCTACAAGCAGTGCGCCTACTAATTTCTTTTTCATATTGAATCCTCCTTATGAAACAATACATCATTTATTGATGGTTTTATTATATCTTTATCTATCTTGCTATTCAATTTCTATGTTGTTCTGTTTTGTTAATATCTTGCTGTTTTTATTAAAAAAGATAAAGTTTTCGCCGGTTTTTCATTTTTTCGCTCTACTTTTCCGTCATTTTTTCCCAAATTTATTTTCAACGTTTTATTTTGATGTGCAAATTGATAGTACTTTTCGTTTTTCGTTTCATTATATTGTTTAGCAAGATATTAACATTTCACAACAATTTTATACAATACACCACTATTTTTTCGTAGTATAATGAAGAAAATCGCACTTTGGAGGTTTTTATGGGCAATGAGCGTTACGATATCTCTGTTCCAAAGGAATATTTGACAAGAGATAAAGCAAGACTTTTATATGTTTCCTCTGCAACCTACGGTGGTGACTGGCTCAGCACACCCCACACCCACTACTGCTCCGAGCTTTTCTATGTGATTGACGGCGTGGGACAGTTCCAGGTGGAGGACAATATTTTTCCCGTTTCTACTAATGACCTGGTGGTCATCAATCCCAATGTGTCCCACACGGAGCTTGGTTTCAATGCCAATCCGCTAAAATATATCGTCCTTGGAATCGAGGGGCTGGAACTTTCCGTAGAAAATAACAATGCCAACTTCTGTATTGTAAATTTTAAAGAAATCAAGGATACCATTAACTTCTATTTAAAAGTGATGCTTAAGGAAATCGAAACCCGTTCTCCCGGCTATGAAACTGTGTGCCAGGATTTGATGGAGATCCTCATTGTTCTTTTCGGGCGCCAGACCAATTTTTCTACCATTTTAAGTCCCGCAAATAAAAAAGCGTCCCACCTTTGCGATTCCGTGCGACGCTACATTGACCAGAACTGTGGGGACGATCTCTCCCTGGAGCAGCTGGCAAAATTTTCCCATGTGAATAAATATTATCTGGTGCATGCCTTTACCGATGAGTATGGGATTTCCCCCATCAACTATCTCATGCATGCCCGGGTGAAAAAAGCTGAAAAGCTGCTGGCGACTACGGACTACTCTCTTTCCGTCATCAGCCGCACCTGTGGCTTTTCCTCCTCCAGTTACTTTTCCCAGACCTTTAAAAAGGTAGCGGGGGTTTCTCCCAGCAGCTACCGCAAAACAAGCAAATCAGACCAGGATGAAAGCAAAGAACCCTCCCGTTGACATAAGTGGGAGGGTTTTTGGCAGGATTTTTATATTATATGGCGCAAATCGTATAGTATCACGCCGATTTCATGCACTATACTGATAGTAGAACAAAGAAAACTCTCACTTATCACAGGGGGTGCATGGAATGTTAATTCGGAATATGAGAAAGTCAGATTATGCTGCCGTTGACAGACTGTTGCTGCAGATTCATCAGGTGGATGTGAATTGCAGACCGGATATGTTTTCCCCGATTGACCAGTACATGACCAGGGAATCCTACGAAAGTCTGGTGTCCAGCAAGAATGTCATTTCGATTCTCGCCCAGGAACACCGGGAAATCGTCGGCTGCTGCTTTGTCTCCATGCTGGAACGCAGCGGCATGGCGCGGATGAAAACCGCTTACATTGATTTGCTGGTGGTGGATGAAAAATACCGGCATCAAGGCATCGGGAAAAAACTGTTCCAGGAAGTGGAACGGCGTTCCAAGAAAATCGGCGCCCAGCGGGTAAACCTCACGGTGTGGAGCTACAACAAAATCGCCGTGAGCGCCTACGAATCCTACGGTATGACGCCCCTGCGGAATGTGTACGAGATTGCTTTATAGTATCGCAAAGTGCTCTTTCCACAATTCCCGGAACAATTCCTCTGCTGTCCAGAAAACGTTATTAGGCGTGAGAATCCCCTTACATCCGATGAGCGGGATGCCACTCTCCCGATAGACTTTTAAAAAGGCATCCAACTGCTCCGAATCCATGCCGGAAAACACCAGCATTTCCGCCGGAAACTCCTCTCCCAGGTAAACCTTGTTTTCTCTGGGAAAACCCTTAATTCCTGCCAGATAACCTATTTTCTGCCCATAGTCCTTCCGTGGAACCTTGCTTAACTGGATTCCCTGTTTTTTGCACAGTTCCCGGATTTTTTCTTCTTTTTCTGGTGTGATTCTGAATAGTAAAATTTTCATGTTTTTTAGTGTGTTCTCCACTGATTTATTCATATATTTTCATGATTGTTTGAAATATGCATCTTATCAGATTGGCATATTCAATATCATCAACAAAATAGTTTTTACTTTTAAATGAAATCCAGCTTTTCTCCATTTCTTTACTTGACGACAAATTTTCAAGTTCTTTTTCTACCTTTTCCCTTGTAAATATTGTTTCACGTCTTTTACAGGTTGCCTGAAACGCAGCTTTGTAGGTTTCCCATGAGAAATTCATTCGCTGTACAATTTCATATAAATCATAAAAATCTCTCATTCTGGTATTCGCCAGTCCCCGATTTATTATCGTTTGTGATTTTTCCGCAAGAAGTGTTTCAACATTATATGTATTTAATGAAATTTCTCTTTTTTCAAAAATAAGCGGATATTTATATTCCACTGCACTGGGTGTAATCACATCGTCCGTTGACACATCAATTTTTACAGGTTGTCTCAACTTTTCAAGTAACCCCTCTAAATGCACACGAATACCAGGATAGTCGAAATCTTCCATAATCGTATCTACCCCTGTAACCTGAAATATTATATTATCTTCTAATGGTATCTCACTTATTTCTGTTATGATTCTCTGCACATCTTCTTTTGTCAGAGGAAGGGCTTTCACTGTCGTATCAATATCCATTGTCGCTCTGAGATTGATACCTAAAAGGGAAGATATAAGCATCCCACCCTTTAGTACAAACTGGTCTTTATACTTAGATAGAGATACTCTTTCCAGAAATCTTTCCATAAAATATAGTCTGATAATCGCCTGTGCTACTTTATCATCGCCCTTGGATATATTTCTCACTTTTGCCTTAAGCTGGATGGAAGATTTTATCATAACATTACCTCCACATATTTCATAATTTCATCGCGGATTTTTAATTTGGCACCATACGACATCAACTTTGACATATCCTTAGACTTATCAGCCATAAATGTTTTTAATGCACACTGAAATTGTTGTACTTCAACAGTATGTCTATTTTTTATAATGTCGCAGATACATCTCTCTTTATCATATACCCTTACCTTGTTGCCAAAATTTGTTTCAATCTCTGTAATCCCTAACTGATAGATTTCCTGTTTTTCCTGATGTACCTTAATACCTTTGCCTCTTAATCTTGTTTGATTAAATCGAGGTGGTACTGTAACGACAATTTCACTATATTCCCTCTCTGTCATCCCATGCAGATATAGTGCGGTTTCTCCTGCATAAATAATTTTAGGATTGCAAATTTGTAAAATATATAATCTATCCTCCCAGGTTTCCTGCGAAATGTAAATTCCCTTTGCAACCTTTTCGAGATTATTTTCTTTTACAAACTTTGCCAGATATGTTCTTGATATACCTACCGCCTCTACTTTTGCTGTAAATAAATATCCATTATTTTCTTTTAACAAAAATTGCATCTGCTCATACTTATTCATTTACCGCTCCAAATTTACAATAGTGTAAACATTATACATTTTATTTACACCATTGTAAACTTTTTAAATACAACATCCCAATTATAAAAATCGAAACTATTCAAAACAAATCCAGCATATTGTCCAGGTAAATTTCTTCTCGGACCTGGAGCTGGTATTCCGGTTTCGTCATGTAATAAAGCAAAAATTCCAGAACCAGGGCACTGCCCAGTCCCCGTCCTTCTATTTTAAAATTGGAAAATCCCATTGGCAAGTAGATATTTTGAATGTCGCAGACACCGATAAAACCGGGATTTTTCATTGCCTTAGAAAAGCGGTAGCCTTCCTTGGCACCTGGTGCCGTGCAATGATGTTCCGAAAAACTTTCTCCCAGATTCTTGCGGCTCACCGCCTCGTAGCAGGCTTTTCTATCCTTACAGCCAAACCAGCAGCATTCGTTACACAGAAATTCCACCTTATCTTTCAAGGGCTGGGATAAAGTATCCAATTTTTCAAGTTCTTTGTTCAGGCGAAAATCCGGCACCACATAGCGGAAATACTCCCGGTTTAGTTCCTCCGAAAGCTGGGAAAACCGGGTAAGAACCTTAGTGGTAGAAGAAACAAGATAAAGTTCCGGGTAGTTGGTTTTTAAATATTGCAGGAGTAAATCCGAGTGGACAATGACGCCGTTGGAAACGCCCTCGTTTTTCTCAAACAGGGCACAGAGGTCATTGCACTTTTTGTCGGAAAGGTGTTCCTCTGTGAGCAGGGAATTGCTGAAGGTGAGCCGGGCAGAAATGCCGTATTCCTCCATCAGAGCCAGCACTTCTTCCGGATTGCTGTCCCCGAATCCGGCGCGTCCGCCACCCCAGAGGCAGTCTGCCGGGGCGCCATAGATAGAGCCGATTTCGCACCAGTCGTAAAAATATTCCCGATGTTCCCGGTACAGGGGGAGAAATACCCGGTATAGTTCGTAAAATTCAAATAAGCCGGGGAGGTGGTAGTATGCGATTGATTTGTTATTCATGTTCATAATATTTCGTTAAAAAGTTTTGCGGTTTATAATCGCAAAACTAATTGATTTTGTTAAAAAT
>CAKRTZ010000076.1 GCA_934402515.1 uncultured Lachnospiraceae bacterium | reverse complement strand
GGCGGCGTATGTGCTCTGATGCAGGCTGGTTTCGAGACTCTGGTTGAGGCTGGTTACGATCCCAGAAATGCATACTTCGAGTGTATCCATGAGATGAAACTGATTGTAGATCTGATTTATCAGTCCGGTTTCGAAGGAATGAGATATTCCATTTCCAATACTGCAGAGTATGGTGATTACATCACCGGACCTAAGATTATCACTGAGGATACGAAGAAAGCAATGAAGAAGATTCTTTCCGATATCCAGGATGGTACTTTCGCAAAAGAGTTCTTACTGGACATGAGCCCTGCAGGACGTCAGGTTCACTTCAAGGCTATGCGTAAACTGGCTGCTGAGCATCCTTCAGAGAAGGTTGGCCAGGAGATTCGTAAGCTGTATAGCTGGAACAACGAGGATGACAAGCTCATCAACAACTAATTTGTTTTATTCCCAAGAGTAAAAAGGCAGAGCAATCACTGATAATAAGTGGTTGTTCTGTTTTTTTATAGGTAAAAAACAAAGGCTTTAAGCCTAGGACAAAAGGCACAAATGCAGAATGTTGCAAAATTTGTGGAATTTGTGATAAGATAAGGAAACGGTTGGAAGTACTAAGGGAGTATCAGGAATGAAAAACAGTGGCAATATCGATCAGCTGTTGGCAGATAGCTTCAAAGAGTTGGCGCAGGCAATCCCGATCGAAAAAATTACCATCAAACAGATTACTGATAAGGCAGGGGTTATTCGCCCTACTTTTTATAATCATTTTCAGGATAAATACGAACTATTGGAATGGATCTTGCGCACGGAAGTGATAGATCCCATACGGCCACTGCTGCGTCACCATTATCTGGATGAAGCAATGGAAATGATGTTTACCAATCTGTACAACAATAAAGCTTTTTATGAGCATGCCATAAAACTGGAAGGACAGAATTCCTTTGATTCTATTGTAAATGCATGTATGTATGAATTGGTATCAGATTATATTGAACAAAGTTCCATTAAGGCAAGCACCAAATATAAGTGGCTGACCAGGGAACGGATTGCCAAGTATTATTCCAGATCTCTCTGCATGTTTTTGCTGGAATGGATTAAAACCGGCATGGATACTGTGTCACCCAAGGAACTGGCAGAAATCTACCATGTGCTGATCAGCAGCACGATGACAGATATTCAGGATGTTCTTTGATAAAAGTTAAAAAAGTGTGAAAAGACGGATTAGGATTTGTCTGGGTAGGCCAGGCGAATCCTATTTTTCGTTTGGGAATCTGAGGGGCAGAAGGAAAATGTACCAACGTTCCTTCAGCCAGTTCTCTGGTGACAAAATTTTCAATGACACAGGCAACTCCCAGATTAATTTTGGCAAATTCAATGAGGAGATCCATGCTGGAAACCTCCAGGGTCTGTTCATTAAAAAGCCTGTTGCCGCTGAGATAGCGGTCCACATACTGTCTGGTGAGGTTGTCCCGCCCAAGGAGCATTAAGGTGGCGCGGCTGTCCGGATCTTGCTTTTGACGGTCGTGAAGGGCTGCAAGGTAGCTGTCTGTGGTGACTAAAGTGTCTGCGATTTCCATCACCGGAAGAAATTCCATGGAGGAGGATTCCGGTGCTCCCACCAGACCGATATCTACAGTGGAAGAGGAGAGGGAATCAAAGGTGTGGATGCTGGATTGATTTTCAATGGTGATCTGAATGTGGGGATGCTCCTGTACAAAGGCCTGAAGGACGGGAAGAAGTACAAACTTACAAAGGGTTGTGCTGACACCGATGCTTAAATGCCCATATCCCATTTTGGTATAAGTTTTTAATTGCTCCTCACCATGGCGAATGGCAGTGAGACCGGTGGCAATCTGGGGATAGAGAATCTGTCCTTCCTCCGTGAGTTTCACCCCTCTGGAATTTCGGATAAAAAGTTTGGTTCCCAGGGATTCCTCCAGATTGGCAATAGCTTTGCTGATGGCAGGCTGGGAGATATACAATTCCTTGGAGGCGGCGGAGATATTGCCCAGGCGCGCCACCGTCACAAAAATCTGATAGGAGTTTAAATGATTTTCCATAGAGTTAGCCTTTCTGCTAAAATGTTGATACTATCATCATACTATAAATAATGGTTATGGTAAATATAAATAATATCTATTTTTGATATAGTAAAGTTTATGCTATAATGATTCTCAGTTAGAAAGATTTACGTTTGGAGGTAGAAACCATGGGAATGACAATGACTCAAAAGATTCTGGCAGCACATGCAGGGCTGGAATCGGTGGAGGCAGGACAGTTAATCGAGGCAGACCTGGATCTGGTTCTGGGAAACGATATTACCAGCCCTGTTGCCATTAAGGAAATGGAAAAAATGAAAGTGGATGGCGTTTTTGACAAAGACAAGATTGCCCTGGTGCCAGACCACTTTGTACCCAATAAGGACATTAAATCTGCGGAACATTGCAAATGCGTAAGAGAGTTTGCATACCGCAACGAAATCACCAACTACTTTGAAGTGGGACAGATGGGTATTGAGCATGCCCTTTTACCGGAAAAAGGTCTGACGGTGTCAGGTGACTGTATTATCGGTGCAGACTCCCATACCTGTACTTACGGTGCGTTAGGGGCTTTTTCCACCGGCGTGGGCAGTACAGACATGGCAGCAGGCATGGCAACCGGAAAGGCATGGTTCAAAGTGCCCGGGGCCATCAAATTTAACATTGTCGGTAAGCCCTCCAAATGGGTAAGCGGTAAGGATGTGATTTTACATATCATCGGCATGATTGGCGTGGATGGTGCCTTATACAAATCCATGGAATTCGTGGGCGAGGGAATCAAAAACCTGTCCATGGATGACCGTTTTACCATTGCAAACATGGCAATCGAGGCTGGGGGAAAGAATGGCATTTTCCCGGTGGATGAACTGACCGAGGCATATATGAAGGAACATTCCACCAGAAGCTATGTGAAATATGAGGCAGACCCGGATGCGGTTTACGATGAGGAGTACACCATTGATTTAAGCACCCTGAAATCCACGGTTTCCTTCCCTCACCTGCCGGAGAATACCCATGTGGTAGAGGAACTGGAGAACGAGGTAAAAGTGGATCAGGTGGTTATCGGTTCCTGCACCAACGGTCGTCTGGACGACTTACGGATTGCCGCGAAGGTTCTGGAAGGCCGTAAGGTTGCCAAGGGCATGCGTTGTATCGTGATTCCTGCTACCCAGAAGATTTATATGGATGCCATGGAAGAAGGACTGTTAAAGACCTTTATCCAGGCTGGCGCTGTGGTAAGCACCCCCACCTGTGGTCCCTGCCTGGGCGGTTATATGGGAATTCTGGCAGCCGGAGAGCGTTGTGTTTCCACCACCAACCGTAACTTTGTAGGACGTATGGGTCATGTGGATTCTGAAGTTTATCTGGCAAGCCCTGCAGTGGCAGCAGCCAGTGCCGTAACCGGAAAGATTTCCGTACCCGCTGAGTTAGGTTTATAAAGGAGGAAAAGCAGATGAAAGCAGCAAAAGGACAGGTTTTTAAGTTTGGCGATAATGTAGATACGGATGTCATCATCCCTGCAAGATATTTGAATTCCTCTGACCCTGCAGAACTGGCCACCCACTGCATGGAGGATATTGATAAAGAGTTTATTCACCAGGTAAAAAAGGGTGATATCATTGTGGCTGAGAAAAACTTTGGATGTGGTTCTTCCAGAGAACATGCTCCCATCGCGATCAAGGCGGCTGGGGTAAGCTGTGTTATTGCCACCACCTTTGCCAGAATTTTCTACCGTAATGCCATCAATATTGGACTTCCCATTATTGAGTGTGAGGAGGCGAGCAAGGCAATCCAGGCTGGTGACGAGGTGGAAGTGGATTTTGATTCCGGTATCATCACCGATTTAACCACCGGAGAGAAATTCAAAGGGCAGGCGTTCCCTCCCTTCATGCAGAAAATCATCGATGCAGAGGGTCTGGTGAATTATATCAACCAAAAATAAGATTCAATCTTGACAGCAAACGACCTTTTCGGAATATAAAAACTCGCAAAACTACAAAGTGTTTTGCGAGTTTTTATATTCCGAAAAAGGGGCAGATGTATGTATAATGCCTAGAGTTATAAGGTATTTTATATAATGCTATAAGAACGTATCGTTGAACAATATATGTTAAACAATTATTTATCAACTGCAACATCAATCTTTTTAAAGAAGAAAGGCAAGAGTTTGACCATATTATTGTTTCAGAACAAGGTGTGTGAAACAGTGATTCAAAAAATTGAATCACATAGGATATATGGGAAAGTATAGAAATTGTAGGTCTGGGGGAATATGGGGGAATCGTTAAGATTCCCCTTTTCTAATAGGGGGGTATATGCTATTATAAATACTATCTGTTGCTTGAACTTAATCGTATAAAGTATTCTGTTCTTTTATATACTTTAAATAGAATCATAAAAAATTCAGCGGATATATACATAGAGGCTGTTCAATAGAGAAAGTGAGAATTATGCAGTTAAAAATTTCAAATGTAGGGAAAATTGAAAAAGCAACGATAGACATTAATGGATTGACAGTAATTGCTGGAGAAAATAATGCGGGGAAAAGTACGATTGGAAAGACCTTATTTTCTATTTTTAACTCTATGAACAATATGGGTGAAAAGATTGAGCAGGAGAGAGAAAACAGGGTAAAGTCTATTGTCAACAGAACTCTACAGGGAAAGATTTCACATGATGCAACATATACAACCTCTCGAAGAAGAACGATTGTTTCAACAACTCGACTGTTATCAGAAATGATTATGGATTATTGGAACAGTGAATCAACGCAAAAGCTGAGTGATAGGATCAAGGAGCCAATAAGCCAATCATCTTTATTTGAGAGCCAACAGGATGAAAATGAATTTGTTTCAGAATGCGAAGAAAAGATAGAAGAACTGTTTGCTATTTCGGATAAAAAGGTAATGATGGAAGTGATTACCAGGTGGTTTGACAGGGTGTTTGAAAATCAAATTTCCCCGTTGAGAGAAGAAACAGCAGAATCAAAAGTAGAATTACTGATCAAGGAAAAAAAAGTTCTGTTTACATTTAGAGAAAATATATGTGTAGACTGGAATTCTGATGTAAATATTTTACATGAGGCATTTTATATAGATAATCCATTCGTACTGGACTATCTGGCAGGGTATGACAGTTCTTCCAGGTTAGTAGAATCTCATCTTATAGAATATCTTGAAAAGGAAGAAAAGGATATCTATAACAATCTTTTTGACGCCGTTGTTGCAAAGGACAAGCTGGGCGAAATAGATAAGATTTTAGGAGAGGTAGTAAAGGGGGATATAGAGGAAAATCAGAATGGAGAATATTATTTCAAGTCTGATAAGGATATAAAACCTTTAAATATTGTCAACTTATCCACAGGATTGAAATCCTTTGCTCTGATAAAACATTTGTTAAAATCTGGATGTATTAAAGAAAAGGATGTCTTGATACTGGATGAACCGGAAGTACATTTACATCCGGAGTGGCAATTACTGTATGCTAAGTTGATTGTGTTACTTCAAAAAGAATTTGACTTGTCTATGATTATTACGACTCATAGCCCGTACTTTCTGGATGCCATTGATGTTTTCTCTAAAAAATACGATGTCTTTCCAAGGCCTTGCTATTATTTGGCAGAGAATGTAGGAGAGACTTCTACCTTGCATGATGTGTCGGATAATATTGATGCTATTTATAAAAAATTATCGGAACCCATGCAGCTGTTAGAAAATTTAAGATACAATAGTTAATCAGTACAAGGGGGAAAAGGTGCATAAGATTGATGAGTTACAATGCAGTTTAGAAAAAGCATCAGAGGATGACCAAAACCATGTATATATGGTTCATAGTCAGCTTAAAGTATGTGAATTTGATAAGGTAAAGGAGTGGTATGTCAGTGAAAAGGTTCCTATGGCAAAACCCACTCCCAAATCGAATGATGCATTGTATTTTGATAAGGATGGATGTTTTTTCATTGAATTTAAAAATGGAAAAATTACAGATGGGGTAAATTACGAGATAAACAAGAAAATATATGACAGTCTGTTTATTCTGTTTGATTTAAAATATATGGATTCCAATGGGAGCATTGTTGACACCATTTCTTATACCAGAGAGAATATGACATATATATTAGTTTACAATGAGGAAAATTATAGGAAATGTGATCCAACGAGGCAGACTAGGGATGGAATAAAACGACAAAAGGAGCGTCAGCAAGACACGAGCAGGGGAGTATCACAGTCATACCATAGAGATTTACTATACAAAACCACACGAAAACTTGCGGGCGAGGAATTTATTTTGTTTGGTCTTGACCAGTTTAAAAATTATTTTTTTAAGAATGTATGTACATACACAGAAAAAGAATTTCAGCAAAAATTTATCGATATAAAAGAATAAAGAGAAAATCTGGGGGAATCGTGGCAAATTGCAGGGGCGAATTGCAGGAAAGTTTTATCTTGACGATGAATGACTTTTTTGGTATAATTGTGACATACAAAAGATAAATATTACAAAAGAACACAGAAAATACCAAAGATAAGAAGCCTTCCGATTTTCCGGAAGGCTTTTCCATTGTAAAAGACTTTCTATAATTGGAAGACATCGCTGAAATATCCTGCCTGGGAAATGGGTTCTTTTCCATCGTGGAGGTGAGTGGTGTCCCCCACTACCTGGGCGCGGAACTGGACAACTTCCGGTTGGCGTTCCTCGGCACCTACGATAGTGACAGAAGTGGGAGCGATGAAAAAGCCCTGCCATAGCTGTACCGGGGAGATATTCAGAAGATGGGAGAGCATCAGAAGGGTGACTCCCAGGTGGCAGAAAAGGACGATGGTGGCATCCCGGTCAGCCTCCTCGTCACAGACATAGTACCGGTCTTTCCGGTGATAGCCGTAACCTGCAAGCAGTTCGTCCAGCTTTTCAAAGACTTCCTTGCAGGCAGAGGCAATCTCAGAATTAGACTGCATGATAGGAGTGTCTAACCAGTGATCCTTGTCCATAAAGCGGTCATCGGCAGTCCAGTAATCTGGCATGAAATCCCAACAAACCTGTTCATGTCCGTCAAACGGTGAGGAGATGGGATGCCAGAATTCCTGCATCCAGTCCAGAATTTTTGCCTCCCGTCCCAGTTTTTCCAGAGAGAAAGAGGCAGTATCCTTTGCACGCCCTAGAGGAGAACAATAAAAATCGGTGACGAAATCCCATTTTCCCACCCGTTCTGCCAACAGCTTTGCCTCCTGCCAGCCTTTGTCGGTGAGCGAGTCCTTCACATAGTCCGGGTCACCGTGTCTTATAAAAATAATTCGCATGATAGTACCTCACTTTTAGTCATAATTTGAAAGATAAAGTTATTTTACCATATTCCTGATTTATGGTACAATA
>CAKRTZ010000075.1 GCA_934402515.1 uncultured Lachnospiraceae bacterium | reverse complement strand
ATTTTTTAATTAGGATAAACCAGATGGTCTTCGGTAATATCCACCAGTGTGTGCTCCAGATATCTCTTTGCCAGGTATTTTGCCATACCCAGATTCATATCCAGATAGTTGCCACAGTCCTTGGGAGAGGCACCGGGTACTTCGCCCTCGAAATCCTTGATAAAGGTGTACATCTCCACCATGAGAGGCACAATATCCTTTGATTCGTAATCTCCGGCAAGCAGCAGATAGAAACCGGTACGGCAGCCCATGGGACCGAAGTAAACGGTTTTATCTTTGTATACAGGATGGTTACGCAGGAAGGTTGCCCCCAGATGCTCAATGGTGTGTACCTCAGCAGTATTCATTACCGGTTCATCGTTTGGGGAGGTCATCCGCAAATCGAAGGTGGTAATCATCTGGTCACCTACATGATCCTTGCGGGAAACGTAGACACCTGGCTCTAATTTAATATGGTCGATTGTAAAACTGGCAATTTTTTCCATAGCTTTGCTCCATTTCTGCAGATACATTCTGTATCTGCGAATCCATTTTCTATAGGCTACTATAACAAATTTCTCCCGGGTCGTCCATCCTCAGAACATTACTGGAATGCGTCACGAGTGAGCAATAACGAAGCGGGAAGTAAGGAAGAAAACAAGTGAATAAAAAAATTTGACATGGAAATGATAATAAAATATAATATAAGTACAAAAAAACGTACGATTTATGGGACGCAAAGGAGGATTCTATATGTTAGCTGTAAAGAGCATAGATATTAGAGATAATTTCAAGAGTTTCTGTGACAAGGTTTTTAATGGAGAAACATTGATTATATCAAGACCCAAAAATGAAAATATTGTTATGATTTCTGAATCTGAATACAATGAGATGATGAAAGCTAAGAGAAATGCTGATTATTTAGCTATGCTTGATAAATCTATGGCAGAGGCTGAAACAGGCGGTCTTATTGCAAAGACTATGGAAGAACTGGCGACATACGAATAACAATTTACAGGGGTCTTTCCAACATCGAAGGGTAGTGAATTTCCAACTATGCCAAACGAAAGGATTTAATTATGAATATCATATTCACGCCTACTGCATGGGAACAGTACATCAATTGGCAGAAGGAAGATAAAAAAATGGTCAGGCGTATCAATGAACTTATAAAAGATATTGACCGTAATGGAATTTTAAGTGGTATTGGTAAACCGGAGCCATTAAAATATCGCAAAGCATGTAGCAGGCGTATTAGTGATGAACACAGATTGGTCTATAATATGGATAATAACCAAAACCTGATTATTTATTCATGCAAATATCATTATGAAGAGTAGCATAGTGAAGGTATTCCTTTGCAAAGAAGGCTGGAAAGACATATCCAAGAGAAAGAAGGCACATAAATGAATAAAGGAAAAAAATTTTTAAAAGGCTTGCTGATAACGTTGGCGGTGCTGGTAATCGTGGCGGCAATCGGCGTCCTGCTGTGGTATGTGGCAAAGCAGAACGATAAATTACCCACGATTTTCACGGGAGGACAAGCGGTGCAGACCAGTGCCAAGACAGAGCTGGAAACCGCCTCGGAGGTGGAAGAAAGCGTGGAAAGCGAAGAAACCAGACAGGAAAACGAAACCGCGCAGGAAACCCAGACCGTGGAAGTTCAGGAGACAGTGGAAACCACCCCAGAAGAAACTATAGAAACTTCCCTGATAGAGACAGAGGAAGCCGCAGAAACATCCGCCATGGAAACCACGATTTCAGGAAACGAGATTTTGACCGTCTCCGGTAATGAGGCACTTACCGTGTCCGGTAACGAAATAACTGCCTCTGATACAGAAGAAATCAGTACAGAGGAAACCGGTGTGGAAACCCAGGGACAGCCGGCAGAAGGAAGCGAAACGGAGGAAGTTTCTGCACAGGGAAGCAGTCTGTGGGTCAGCACCGCAGGAGGCACTACGACGAAAACCAACGAAATTACCGGTTACGAGGTAGAAATGGATGACTTCGGACTGGCGGAGGATCAGGGACCGGCCATCACAGCGGAATTTGCCAGATTGACTTTCGCCGGAACCAATACCGACCGTACCAATTGGCTGAATAACCAGATACAAAAGCTGGAAGATGCCTACCAGAAACAGGTGGAGGATGCGAACCTCAGTGCCAAGCAGCAGGAGCTGGCAGAGGCTGGTTTTTCCGGCATATTGACCTATTCCCCCAAGACAGCGGAATCTGTCTACTATGAAGGTGGTGTAGTGAGCATTGCCTATCAATCTGTCTGGTATGAGGATGGCATTAAGCATCAATCCTGGGATACACTAAACGTGGACACTTCCACCAGAAAGAGCATTCCTTTACAGGATGTCCTGGAAATGTCGCTGGAGGAAACTCATGAGACGATTATCCAGGCACTGCAGTCCCAGTATGGCGTGAGCCGTAACCGAATCAAGGATATTATTCAGGACAAGACAGAATTTTCTTATTATTATGACAAAGATTCCCTTGTGGTATGCTTTGACTCCTATGAGCTGGGACTGCCAAATGCGGAACAGCAGATTATCCTGGACCGACCGCTATCAGATAATTGACAGTAAACCCATGAATTTGCTAGTATACATATGAAATGAAACAACCGGAGGAGCGACATTATGCCAAAATTAAATGAAAATTATCTGAACTTAAAAGAGAGTTATTTATTTTCCGAAATTGCCCACCGCGTGAGCAAATACAGTGCAGAGCACCCGGACAAAAAAGTGATTCGTCTGGGAATCGGCGATGTATTTCTGCCCCTGGGTTCTAAAGTGATTGAGGGATTGCACAAAGGTGTGGATGCCCAGGCATCCTCCGATACCTTTAAAGGGTATGGCCCGGAGCAGGGATACGCATTTTTGAGAGATGCCGTTGTGGATTATTATGGAAGAAATGGCGTGACCATCGCACCGGAAGAGGTCTTTGTGTCTGACGGTGCCAAGAGCGACACCGGAAACATCACCGATTTATTTGGAAATGACAACGTGATTCTCATTCCCGACCCGGTTTATCCGGTTTATGTGGACACCAACATCATGTGTGGCAGAAACATTACCTATATTGATGCCAACGCAGAGAACAATTTCCTGCCCATGCCCGACCCTTCGGTGCATGCAGACATCATTTACATCTGTTCTCCGAATAACCCTACCGGTGCCGCATATAATAAAGAGCAGTTAAAAGTGTGGGTGGATTATGCGCTGAAAAATGACGCGGTGATTCTCTACGATTCCGCTTACGAGTGCTTTATCACTGATGAGACACTGCCCCGCAGCATTTTCGCCATCGAAGGTGCGAAGAAATGTGCCATCGAGTTCTGCTCTCTGTCCAAGACCGCAGGCTTTACCGGAACCCGTTGTGGCTACACCATTGTTCCCAAGGAACTGAAATTCACCGCTTCCAATGGCACAGAAATGAGCTTAAATGCTATGTGGAACCGTCGCCAGACCACCAAATTTAATGGTGTGTCCTATATTGTACAGTGCGGTGCAGCAGCAGCCTTTACCGAGGAAGGCATGGCGCAGTGCAAAGAGAACATCGCTTATTATCAGGAAAATGCCAAGCTGATTTCCGCCATGATGGAGAAAAAGGGCATCCGCTACTTCGGCGGCATCAACTCTCCCTATATCTGGTTTGAGTGCCCGAAGGGTATGGAATCCTGGGAGTTCTTTGACTATCTGCTGGAAAATGCCCAGGTAGTGGGTACACCGGGCGCAGGCTTTGGCGAGAACGGCAAGAATTTCTTCCGTCTCACTTCTTTTGGAAATCGTGAAAATACAAAAGAGGCGATGGAGCGTTTCGACCGGTTATTCTAAAACGTAACAAGTGCGTCCCCCTTGAGTCTTTTACAGCTTCAAGCGGGGGCGTTTTCCATATGATTTCATTGAAGCACAGATAAAGGAAAGGACTGGAAATTATGATATATACAGTGACTTTGAATCCATCTCTGGACTATTTTCTATCCGTGGAGCACTTTGCCATCGGCAAGACCAACCGCTCCGACGCTGAGATTTACCGCCCCGGTGGAAAGGGGATCAATGTGTCCTGGGTATTACATAATCTGGGATTGGAAAGCACTGTACTGGGATTCCTGGCGGGCTTTACCGGACAGGAAATTAAGCGTCAGATGGAAAGCACGGGAATTACCACCGACTTTATTGAACTTTCCCAGGGAATGTCCAGACTGAATGTCAAGATCAAACAGATGGATGCCACGGAAATCAATGCCAGTGGCCCGATTCTTTCAGAAGAAAATCTAAAGCAGCTTCGGGGGAAACTGGCAGTTTTGAAAAAAGGTGATATTTTAATTCTCTCCGGCAGTCTTCCGGGAAGCGTACCTACGGATATTTATAAAACACTGATGGAACAGGTGCAGGGAAAAGAGATTCCGGTGATTGTGGATGCCATTGGGGATGCTCTGTTAAAGACCCTGCCGCTGCACCCTTTCTTTATTAAACCGAACCATCAGGAACTGAGTGAACTGTTTGATGTGGAACTGACGACCCGGGAACAGGTGATTCCCTATGCGAAAAAACTGCAGGAACAGGGTGCACGAAACGTACTGGTTTCCTTAGGTGGCGCGGGGGCAGTACTGGTGGATCAGGATGGCTGCATTCATGAAAGCGAAGTTCCGAAGGGAAAACTGATTAACGCCGTGGGAGCCGGTGACTCCATGGTTGCGGGATTTCTCACCGGATATCTGGAAAAAAGGGATATGGAGCATGCCTTTCTCATGGGAGTGGCAACGGGAAGTGCCAGCGCCTTTTCAGAGGGACTGGCGGATCGTGAAATGGTGGAGCGCCTCTACCAGCAGATTCTGGAGGAACGATAAGAATGGAGAAATTTTCTTAAAAACCTCTTGACAGATCAGAGAAAATCTATATAATCAATATTAGTAATAATTACTATTACGAAAGGAAAAGAAATGGCAGTTAAACACAGCAAGCAGCGAGAAATGATTTATGCGTTCCTGAAAACCAGAAAAGATCACCCGACGGCGGATGTGGTATATGAGAATGTACGGATGGAGCGTCCCAATATCAGTTTGGGAACGGTATACCGCAATCTGACTTTACTGGCAGATATGGGACAGATCCAGCGCCTGCGGGTAGGTGATGGGACAGATCATTTTGATGCGGATATCACCCCACATTATCATTTTATCTGTTCGAAATGTGGAGCGGTTATTGATCTGGAAATGGAAAGCATTGAAGACATTCTGGATACAGCCGAAGCAAACTTTGACGGAATCATCGAAGGTCATGTGACTTACTTCTACGGTCTATGCAATAACTGTAAAAATGGTAATAATACTGCCGAATAATCTGGCGGTAAATGATAAAAATAACAAACAAAACAGAGGAAAAGAAAAGGAGAAGAAAAATGAAATTTGTATGTCAGGTATGTGGTTATGTTTATGAAGGAGATGCAGCACCGGAGAAATGCCCCGTTTGTGGAGCACCGGCAGAGAAATTCACTGCTCAGAGCGGTGAAAAAGAATGGGCTGCAGAGCACGTTGTAGGTGTGGCTCAGGGTGTGAGCGAGGATATTATGGCTGACCTGAGAGCAAACTTTAACGGTGAGTGCACCGAGGTAGGTATGTATCTTGCAATGGCAAGAGTTGCATTCCGTGAGGGTTATCCTGAAATCGGTATGTACTATGAAAAAGCTGCTTACGAAGAGGCTGAGCATGCTGCAAAATTTGCAGAGCTGTTAGGCGAAGTCGTAACTGATTCCACCAAGAAAAACTTACAGCTCCGTGTAGATGCTGAGAACGGTGCAACCGCAGGTAAAACCGATCTGGCAAAACGTGCAAAGGCAGCAAACCTTGACGCAATCCATGATACCGTTCATGAGATGGCCAGAGACGAAGCCCGTCATGGAAAAGCATTTGAGGCTCTGTTAAAGAGATATTTCGGTTAAGATGACACCATAAACTCCCCTATAATAAAGGAGCGTCTGAGTGTATAACTCAGGCGCTCCTTTTACGTTATTATTTCGTCAATTCGATCAGGGACTGCATGCGGTCCGTAATCTGATTCAGAACCGTAGTGTTCTTTTCCTGGGCATCCATGGTCTGATTGGCATGGGCAGCCACCTCTTCGGAAATTGCGGAGATGGTTTCGATAGAGCTTACGATCTGTTCATTGGCCACCTTTAATTCGCTGACATTCTGGGACAACTGTTCTGTATTTTTCTGAATTTCCAGTGTGTTATCCTGAATGTGTGAAAAGTTACCTGCTGTATTTTCTGTGGATTGCTTTTCTTCGTTGATGGCGGTGATCATTTCACGAACTACGGTTACCACTTCACTGATCGCATTGGAGATATTTTTGATTAAATCGGTGATATGTACGGTGGCATCTTTTGTCTGAGTGGCCATCTTTGAAATTTCCGTTGCAACTACGGAAAATCCCCGGCCGGCTTCCCCGGCTCTTGCCGCCTCAATGCTGGCATTCAATGCCAACAGACTGGTCTGGGAGGCAACTCCACCAATCAAATCTACGATGGAATGCATCTCTTCTATGTATTGATCTAAAGTTTCCAGTTTACCGGCAACATTAACACCTTCTTTTACAGACTGCTCTACCTGGGACACCAGAATGGCCACTTCTTTATTTGCATTCTTCAGAACATCCATGGTCTGTACCATATTTTGGCTGATCTGCTCCGCAGCATCACTCACCTGATCTACCTTGTGCTGAATTTCTTCGGTCTGAAGCAGCTGATTCTGAACCGCATTGGCAGTTTCCGTAGTGCCGCTTCCCACTTCGCTCATAGCATCCTTTGTGGAACTGGAAGAGGCATTGAGACTTTCGACTTTTGTATAGATATCTTCCATACCGGTCTGCATTTGCTGGGAAAGGGAGGAAAGACTGTTCAGAAGTTTTTCTGTCTTATCCTGTTCCTCTTTAATATGATCCAGTTTTTGCTGATTATTGGCATTCGAGGTTTTTGCTGTGTAGATGGAATAAATACCGACAAGAACCATGGCGACCACCTGGACCATAGCATCATCGAAACCTTTGTAACCGAATTTCCCGGTAAAAGCACCGCCGATGGTCATGATCAGGCTGAGAATGACAGTTCCGGTATTGATCTCGGCAGAGAATTTGACATCATTGAAAACGGAAACCAGAAGAATCATGGGAATGACCAATACATAAATATTAGCATCCTCTGTAGTCAGTACCATAACCGTGTAGGTGATGGCAAAACCAATTCCCACGGTATGCTTAATCATAGAAGTCTCTCTGTTGCGCAGGAAGAAGAACTGTCCCAACACAACGGGAATCAAAGCCAGAACAATAATCAACAGGGCATATGCAAGACTCCGTTCGCCCCGCAGGAAACGTGCGAGATAAAAAATGGCAATAATGATTGCCTCGATGGTGTGACCGGCCAGAGCAGTCTGATTATTTCTCTGGACATCACTTAAATTTTTATGGTTCATAAATTCATGTGTGCTCCTTTCCTATGATTCAATGGTAAATGTATAGAAATTCCTTTTCCACTATAACACTGCTATATTTATACATCAACAAA
>CAKRTZ010000074.1 GCA_934402515.1 uncultured Lachnospiraceae bacterium | reverse complement strand
TCATGGCTTTCTGTGAAAAGCATAATGCCTTTTATGATTTTTCCACAGAGGGCGGCTGGTTTAAGCTCATGATTACTTTGTAAGTTATATCGATGAATATTCTGACGACACATCAGTGGAAACCATGTTTCTTCCATTATGCTTACTCTGATACATAAGGCTATCCGCTCTTTTCATGATGTCATCAGGTGTGTCCTGAGGTCTTGATACAGTAACTCCTACGCTAATAGTGACCTTGAGCTCCTGCCCATCTGCCAAACATATCATCCTTCTTAATTATGTGCCCTATGCTCTTCGCAATATCAATCAGAACCAAATCGCCAGTATCATGTCCCTCTCCAGATATGATCTGTTAGGCAGTCTGGTCAGAGAATCGTGCATCGCCTTCTCTGATAGATTTTCGATTAAATTGTCATCATATGCTTTGGGAGAATTCCGGGTAAAAACTTCAACAGATCCTACGATCACTCCATTCTCCCTGATTGGGTATACGGTTGTCAGAAGAGGAATCCGATATCCGTTTTTATGCCTCACAAACACTCTTTCTGTGCGGACAACACCATCAATATTCGTTGCAAATAACGGACAACCTGTGATGCACAGATGATTCCCAAATTCATCAATGTGATTCAGTTTCGATTCCGGACAGTCCAAACCTATCATTTCATCTGCCTAATACCCGGTTATCTGTTCTGCTCCCTTATTCCAGAATTTAATCTTTCGATGGATATCCACATAATACACACCATCCTGAATATTATTGAGTATGCTTAAATATAATTCTTCCTTTGTCATTTTCTTCACTTTCTTTTTTATTCTATCCCATCCATCTGGTACCGGATGCAGAAAACACCATCCTCGATTTCCACCTGCACCTGTTCGGCATGTTCAAACAGCTCCCGCAGGCGGCGGTATTCTGCACGCTGTGCCTCCGTGTAGCGGGATGGCATGTCGGAGGTGAGGAACACATTTCCCAACAGGGCATTTACCGTGGCAAGGGTGTGTTTCTGCTCTGCCGTCAGCTTACAGTTTTCCTCCCGGAGGAAAAACACATCCGGGTCACTGCCATAGGCGCGCCCATTCAACTGCCGCCGGAAAACCGTGTTGTTAATTGCCTGCCGGGTGGATACTCTTTCCCGGTGAAACAGGCGCATATACCACACATCGTCCCAGTCCAGTCCCACATCACAGCTGACGCGGCAGTAGTCCACCAGTCCAAAAGCCGGCATCACCGGCACGCCACAGCCAAGAATCAGCTTGTCTCCGCACCATTCCCGCAATAGTTCCATGGCTCGGCGCATCCGGGCGGCGCGGCTCTCCCTTGCGTTGCCAAAAGGCGCCGCTCCATACAAAAAGTCCAGCTTAACCAAATCAAAGCCCCATTCCTTCAGCACCAGGTCAAACACTCTGTGGAGATAGTCCAGCACCGCCGGATGGTCGATATCCAGCGCATAAAAGCCGCTCCAGTTGCCGCCACAGCACCACGGCTCTCCTTTTACCTGTAGCAGCCAGTCCGGATGTTCCCGGAACAACGCCGAATCTTTTTCGCACACGAAGGGTGCCAGCCAAAGTCCCGCCTGAAATCCGCTGGCATGGATTTCATCCACCATGCCTTTCAGTCCCTGGGGGAATTTCTGTCTGTCAGTTTCCAGCCAGTCCCCCACTTTCGGCTCCCAGCCATCGTCAATCTGGAACAAATCTCCCGGCAAAAGCAGGCTCCGGCATCCCTGCAAATCCTCCCGGATGGCAGATTCGGTAATTTCCTGATAACGGTTGTACCAGCTGGAATAACCCGCCAGTTTCTGTTCTGTGCGGGGTTTCATTTCCATGGCACGAAACCACCCATCGAACACCTCCGACTCACTGCCCTCGGCAAAGAAGAGGGTAAACAGTGGGAAACTGCCACCGGGATGTTCTACTCCGGCACAGTCCCGTTCCAGAGTAAGCAGGGATTTCCGGCTGTCGTAACGGAAGATGGTATAGCCCGGAGTTTCATCCAGTGAACCCACCAATCGGAAGCGGTCGCCCTTACGGAAATAGCAGTAGGAAAAGCCATGGCTCTGACCTTTTTGCTTGCCATAAGGTACAAAGTGGTAATCGCCGTAACGGTCAAAGGCATATTTTTTCCGCAGAGGTGCAGGAATATGGTCGGTTCCCCGCAGCTTTCCGTTCCGGTTCAGTTCCGGGCTGTAAGTCCAGGTCTGGTAGCCGTTCATGAACAGCCTTTCCTCCTCTGCCATTGTCCACGGCAGTTCTGCTTTTACGTTTTTCAGTGTTCCGGCAGGCAGTTCCTCAGCCAGATGCAGTACGCCACTACATTCTGTAACCGGGCGGCTGCCCTGCCGCACACCACCGGTGGTTTCCGCGTACCAGTGCAACGTGTCAGTCATGGGAAGTCTCCTCCTTATGGAGCTGTGCGCTGATCTCGGCGGCACGCTCGTCTGTGAGCGTAAATTTGTGGCGGAATAACAGCAACACTCCGGTCAGTACCAGCATGGGCAGAATGGTCATCATCAGCCGCAGTCCCAACAGGGTGCCAGCACTTTGTACTGCCACGGGACCGGTCTCCTCAGTGTTTCCCACCAGACCGATGATATCCAGTCCGATACCGGTAAGGAATACGGCTACACCGGATGCTGCTTTTACCACAAAGGTCTGCATGGAGAAAATAACGCTTTCCTCCCGTCGTCCGGTTTTCAACTGACCGTAGTCCACGCTGTTGGAAAGAAACAGAGTGGTCAGCACACTCAGCATCCCGTTACATGCAAACACCACCACACCCGGTATGCACAGCAGAGCCAGACTGTGGGACAGCCCGGTGAGGCAGAATACCAGAAGTGCTGCGTAGCCACAGAGCGCCAGCACCAGACTTAGGTGGAATACCTGCGTACTGCTGAATTTTTTGCGCAGCAGGGGATAAAGCACCATCATACCCAGAATCTGGGCGGCACCGCCCACAGTGGAAAACAGTGTATAGGTAGCTTTCCATCCAGTTCCGCCGAAGTCATACTTGAAGAAATAAATAATAAAGTTGGAGGTGAGATACAACGCGGAGTTAATCAGCACGATACTGCCTACCACCACCATCGCCTGGTCATTGTGGAACAGGGCAGAAAACATTTCCTTTACCGTGGCAGTTTTCATCTCGCTTGTGGTCGTTTCCCGCACGGAGGCACAGCAGATTACCTCGGTCACCACAAACACCACTGCCACAATCAGTGCTACCCAGCAGAAACCGGCGCGTTCACTTTCCCCGCCCAGGATTCCAACCAACAGCATGGTAAACATGGCGATCAGCGCGGAACCCACACCGGCACAGGTACGTCCCACCATGGAAAGATTTTCCCGGTCTTCAGGTGTCCGGGTTACCGCAGGAATCATCGACCAGTAGGGAATGTCCATCATGGTATAGGTAACGCCCCACAAAATGTACACGATGCTGAAGTAAACCATCAGTGCAGCCCCACTGAGCCCCGGAGCCGCAAACAGAGCATAAAGTACCAGGGCATTGAGTATCGTTCCGGAAAAAATCCAGGGACGGAATTTCCCCCAGCGGGTATGGGTTTTTGCCACCAGAATTCCCATAAAGGGGTCATTGAACGCATCAAAAATCCGTGCCGCCATCAGCACAAGTCCCACAAAACTGGCTGAAAGCCCCAGCACATCCTGATAATAGTACATCACATAAGATGCCGACAGCGCATACACCATGTCCTTGCCCACGGCGCCAATACCAAAAGCGGCTTTCTGTTTCAAATTCAGTTCCATATCGCATCCTCCTTTTCTAATGTAAATGATAACGTGACAGATTCCATCTGGGGGGCTGAAACGGTCAGTACCGCTTTTCCTGCTTTCCCCACAGTGCGCAGATAGGTGCCGGTCATCCCGCCTTCTGCCACCGCTGTTTGGGAGCCTACAAGTTCTGCATCTCCTTCCAATGCAAAGTGCACCGGCAGTTGGGCGTAGGGGGCAGGATTTCCATTTCCGTCCAGGATCCGCACCCGGATGGCTGCCATATCGTAAGTATCTTTTTCTCGGAGAGTCTGGTGGCTCACCAGGACTTCCAGGTGCAGCTTTACACTGGGACAGATGGTCACACTGCGGACAACTTTATTTTCCTGTATCGCATCGAACCGCCAGCGGGTAGCCTCGCCTCCCCAGTTGCCCACATATTTGCCATAGAGCGCCACACCTTCTTCAAAGCTCATCTTGTACCGCAGCATGCACCATCCCAGCTTGAGTTTGTAGGAAAGGGGCAGTCCCGCCAACCCATATTTTCCGGCAGCCAGCAGGCAATCCCGGAGAATGGCTGCTTTAGAAGGGGAAAAAAGTTCCTGGGTTTCCAACAGTTCCCCGATGGTATCATCCACCACAAAAGGCGGATGGGGCAAAGCTGCCCACTCGCTGCGGCGCAGACTCGTGACAAACACATCATTTTTGTAAAGTTTTACCTCTTTGGCATTGCTAAAGGCGTAGACTTTGCCCAGTTGTCCCGCCGGGCTGTCACCGATATCCATGGAAGAACTGATTTCCAGAACCGGGTCGGTGTCTCCCTGGCTGGCATAGACCGCTGCCGCCAGTTTCGGGTTGCGGAACATATCCATTACCCCGTGGTAGCAGATGCGGTCACCGGAACCGAAATCCTTGTGGGTCTGGTAGTCAAACATGCACCAGCCAAAGCAGCCGGCGTGTTCCCCACTGCCATAAGCGGCGTTCTGTACCCGGACATGCCGCAGAGCATGTTCCTGCCGGTGGGGTCCATCGTCAAAAGCCTTCGTGGGATACATGTGGCCGTTACATTCGGAGATAAGCAGTGCCTTATCCCTCTCCGTCGTCACATCCTTTTTCTTCTTCGCACCGGGTGTTGTGCCATTATGGGAAAAATCGTTGTAAGCATACACATCTTCCAACAGGTGGCTCTTTTCCAGATACCGCACACCGGAGGTGGCACGGCTGGGGTCCAGTTGATGGGCAATCTGGTTGGTGCGGGTGTAAAAGGCATCATCATCCACGCTCTCGTTGATGCGTACTCCCCACAGGATGATGCTGGGATGACTGCGGTTCTGCAAAATCATCTCCGTAAGCATCTCACAGGCGGCATCCTTCCAGGCATCGTCACCGATGTGCTGCCATCCCGGTAATTCCGTGAATACCAGCAAGCCCCGCCTGTCACATTCCTCCAGAAAATACTGGCTTTGTGGATAGTGGCTGGTGCGGACTGCCGTGCAGTGGAGTTCCTCCTGCAAAATACGGACATCCTCCCTTTGTAAGCTTTCCGGTGCCGCGTAACCGATGTAGGGATAACTCTGATGGCGGTTCAGTCCCCGCAAAAAGGTCTTTTTCCCATTGAGATAAAAGCCGTCTGCCTGGAATTCCGCGGTGCGGAAACCAAAAGTAACCTGTTTCCGTTCCACAGCCTGTCCCACGGCATCCAGTAATTCTGCCACCCCACGATGTAGCACAGGATGCTCCGTATCCCACGGCTCTGCCTCTGGAACGGAAAAGTGCAGTTCGCCCTTCTCTGTTTTTTCTGTGGTCTGCTCTGTCAGCACTTTGCCGTCCACGGTTTCCAGCCGAACCCGGATGTTCACAATCTGCTCCAGATGTTCTGCAGTCCACTGGACGACAGCACTTTGCAATGTGGGTGTGTATGCAAACAAGTCAGTCAGACGACTTTCTGCCGAGGTTTCCAGCCATACTTCCCGGTATAGCCCACCGTAGGTCAGATAGTCGATGACAAATCCGAAAGGCGGAACAGTCGGGTCTTCGTGGGTGTCCAGCTGCACCGTCAACAGATTCTCCTTTTCCCGGTCTACCAGGTCTGTAATCTCCACCGTAAATGCAGTGTAGCCGCCCCTGTGCTGTCCTGCCAGTTTTCCATTGACCCATACCGTTGCCTGATGCGCGGCGCCGTCAAAACGTAGAAACAGCCTCGGTGCCTCCTGCCGGGATGGCACACGGAACCGTTTACGGTAGCCGCAGAGCATTTCATAATCTGCCGGGGATGCATAATGCAGGGGAACTTCTTTACAGGTATGGGGTAATCTCACAGACTCTTGGTTCTCCACCGGCAGTCCTTTGCCAAAGTCCTCGTCCCAGTGGGGTATAAACTCCCATCCATCACAAAAACTGTACTTCATCGCGGAATCACTCCTTCCATTAAAATTGAAATCATTTCTTCCAGTACTTTTGAATAACTCATGCCGCTTTCTGCAAGACTGCGGTCCTCCAGAAAGTTTTCAATGGATGCCGTAATCATCTGGCGCAGCACCGACAGCGATACCGGACGGATGACGCCCTCCTCCACTGCCTGCTCCAGCAGGGTCATGGTAGGCTCCCATCCCGTTTCCAACTGGTCACGCACCCGCACCGCTACCGCCGGGTATTTTTCCTCCAGTTCCTTCATCTGCTGCAAGTCCAGAGCGCTGTACTCCTCCGGCATGGCAATGATGACCGCCCGGAGTTTTTCCAGCAGTGACCCATCACTTTCCAGAATTTTCTGCTTGCAGCGATGGATTTCTTCAAAAGCTGCATCCACCATGGAAAGCAGAAGTTCTTCCTTGGACGGATACACGGTATAAATGGTCTTTTTGCTGATATGTAATGGTTCCGCCACCTGCTGCATGGTAAACCGCAGTCCCTGCTGTCGAAACAGTTCCATGGCTTGTGCGCGCACCATTGCGCTTACATCGTCCTGCATGGGCATCCTCCTTGTGGAAACCAAATTCTCTTTCTTAGTTTCCATTTTAGTATGGAAACCCGTAAGCTTCAAGCGGTTTCCAGATTTTCTCTTGACTTTTTTCTGCATAACTTAGCATAAAGTAAAGAATGGAAACTAAAATAGGGGTTATCGTATTTCACGACCCCCCTATAGAATCACATAATTTATGCAGTATGCTTTATTTCTATCACATACTTTTCTTTTAACTTCACTGCATTATAAGGTTTAGTTTCAATACCTTTTGAGATATTCATAGCTGTCTGAATCCATGCCCTAGAATTAATAATATTCTTCTCGGTATTACAAGATGAACTTGATCTGAAATTTACCAAAAAATCTGGTTGTAACATAATTCTCAAATCTGCGACCTTAAAAAACTTACATATATTCGCCACTTTATCATTTATACTTCTTGCTATTGGCAGACCAATTACATCAACAAAATATTTATAATCTATTTCTTTTACAAGTTCTGCCTGTGCATCAACATCCTTACACGAGTATATATGTAACATCTTGTTTTCTTCTTCAATAATCTCCCTATTTTGGTAATACTAATGGCGAATTTTTCAATAATCCTGCAATAACAGAGTTGTATTTGGCTATTCCGTAATCCTCAACGATGCTTGTTATTCTAGCCCCGGCATCCTTGGAAGAAGCACCACACAGAAAGACTCTCTCATCCGCACTACTAAATTTTGCATTAAACATGAGCCATTTTTCATCATCATCTGAAATAAAACTATTCATCATATCCGCAAGTTCAGATTTCGTCACTACATCCTTTAGGCCTTCTGCAACATCAGAAATCTGTTTTTCAAGAGATATCATGTGCATAAGTTCCTCCACCATATCTACCTGCTTTTGACACTATTCCAATAGCATTGGTCTGTTCAATCCATTTGGTTGGCGTCATAACAAACCTGTTTAATCC
>CAKRTZ010000073.1 GCA_934402515.1 uncultured Lachnospiraceae bacterium | reverse complement strand
TTGAACAATCGTCCCGATGCGCCGGAATATTCTATTTAGCCCCAGGTCCTATAAAGGATTTTTCGATAACCAGCTATAAAGAAAACCAATTTGACCCACGACCTCCGTGTAGTTATAATCCTGTTTATATTAAACCTATAGAAATGATAGGAATAAACAGAAAGTAACTCCACGGAGGTTTTTTATGGAAAGAGATATCAAAACAAAATGTATCCACCTGGCACAGGATGAGGAAACCAGAGGCGAGCAGTATTACGGCGCCGTCAGTTTCCCTATTTTTCAGACCGCGACCTTTACCCATTTCGGTGTGGGAAAAAGCACCGGTTACGATTACAGCCGGACACAGAACCCCACCAGGGAACGGGTGGAAAAGGTAGTAGCTCAGTTGGAGGGGGGCACCGATGGTTTTGCCCTGTCTAGCGGAATGGCGGCAATTACGTTGCTGATGGAACTTTTTTCTCCGGGAGACCATCTGATCGTAGATAAAGATTTGTATGGCGGCAGTATCCGCCTTTTCACCCATGTGAACAGCAAAAACGGGGTGGAATTTACCAGTCTGAATTGCAGCGTAGCGGATATCGAGGCGGCTGTCAGACCCAACACCAAAGCGATTTTCATCGAGACACCCACCAATCCCATGATGAATGTGACGGATATTGCAAAAGCGGCAGCCATTGCCAGACGGCACGGACTGTATCTCTTTGTGGACAATACTTTCCTGTCTCCCTATTTTCAGAATCCCCTGCAACTGGGAGCAGATGTGGTGATTCACAGTGGTACCAAATTCCTGGGAGGGCACAACGACACCCTGGCAGGCTTTCTGGTAACCGACAAAGAGGAACTGGCAGAACGCCTCCGTTTCCTGATGAAAACCACAGGAGCGGGACTGGCACCCAATGATTGCTGGCTGATTCTAAGGGGCATCAAAACCCTGGCACTGCGGATGGAACGGGCACAGGAAAATGCCTTACAGATTGCCCGGTGGTTACAAAAGCAGCCCTGTGTGAAACGGGTGATTTATCCCGGACTTCCGGAACATCCGGGACATGAGATTATGAAAAAGCAGGCGAGAGGGTTTGGTTCCATGCTGTCCTTTGAGGTGCAGACCACGGCGCAGGCACACGCCATTTTAGACAATGTCAAACTGATTCAGTTTGCGGAGAGTCTGGGTGGTGTGGAGACACTGATTACCTATCCCGTGACCCAGACCCATGCGGATGTGCCGGAGGAGGTACGCCTGAAAAACGGATTGACAGACCAGGTGCTGCGGATGTCCATCGGTATTGAGGCAGTGGAGGATTTAATTGAGGATTTGGACAGAGTGTTTGCCTTATTAGGAGAAAAAGAGAAAGGAAATGCATAAGATGGGAGAAAAAAATCTGGATTTTGATAAAGTGACAAAACGGACGGGAACCGATTCCTTAAAATATGACTTTGCCATGGAGCGGGGAAAGCCAGCGGATGTGCTGCCTCTGTGGGTGGCAGATATGGATTTTCCTACCTCCTCCTATGTGACAGAGGCGTTGGAAAAACAGGTACAGCACGGTATTTTCGGCTATTCCGACACCAAGGAGGACTACTTCGAGGCAGTGGCGGCATGGATGAAAAAGCACCACGACTGGACAGTACAGCCGGAATGGCTCATCAAGACACCCGGTGTGGTCTTTGCCCTGGCAATGGCAATTCAGGCGTACACGGAGCCGGGGGATGCGGTGCTGATTCAGCAGCCGGTTTACTATCCTTTCACGGAAGTGATTCAGGACAACGGACGGCGGATGGTGAGCAGCAATCTCTACCAGGGAGCCGGTGGCAGATACCAGATTGATTTTCTGGACTTCGAGCAGAAGATTGTCCGGGAAAAGGTGAAACTGTTCCTGCTATGTTCGCCCCATAATCCGGTAGGACGGGTGTGGAGCTGGGAGGAACTGAGTACCATCGGCGACATCTGTGTGAAACACGGGGTCAAGGTGGTGTGTGATGAGATTCACCACGATTTGATTTTCCAGGGCAAGCATCTGGTATTTTCCAATCTGAAAAAGGAATACGAGGAGATTACCGTTACCTGTACCTCCCCCAGCAAAACTTTCAATCTGGCGGGACTCCAGGTGTCCAATATTTTTATTCCTAACCCGGAGCTGCGGGTAAAATTCCAGGCGCGCATCAATGCCGCAGGCTACAGCCAGTTGAATGTGATGGGACTTGTGGGAGCAAAGGAGGCATATGCGAAAGGCGAGAAATGGTATCAGGGCATGCTCGCCTATGTGCGGGAAAACATCCACTATACTCGGAATTTTATCCAGAACCGGATTCCCCAGATCCGCATGAACGAGCCGGAGGGAACCTATCTGGTATGGATGGATTTCAAAGCCCTGGGGCTTTCCCCCAAGCAGCTGGAAAGTCTGATCCTGGACAAAGCCGGACTGTGGCTGGACAGCGGTTCCATGTTTGGCAGTATCGGGGAGGGGTTCGAGCGCTGGAACGTAGCCTGTCCCAGAAAAACACTTATCACAGCACTGGAAAAGCTGGAGGCAGCCGTGAATGGTCTAACATAAGACTGTGTAAATGCAAGTTTGCATGGCCCTGGATAGGTACAAATTGATAAATATTTCCATTACCTATTGACTTTATAGGAAAAGTAGGTATAATTCAAAACATAGCAAACCTACTAAAAAAGTAGGATATAAAGGAATGACAGGGAGGAATAACCATGGGAAAAGAAAGAACTCCATTAACCGGCGAGGTATCCAGAGAGCGTGAGGTTGATCAGATTCGCAAGGCAGCCAGACAGTTCGCACTGCTGTACTTTCATTTCAGCAAAGTTCTGTATGACCAGTTCGGACTGGAAAAAGCCAAGGGCATCATCCGTCAGGTGGTCTTTGAACAGGCGGTTGACCGTGCCGAACAGTTAAGGCAGCAGGCAAAAGCACTGGGAAACGGAACGGACACCGTGGAGGATTTCCGCAGGAATATCGATCTTCCCTTTGACGGCTGGATTGCAGAGTGGGGGGAAGACCACTGTCCCTATGGCGAGGTCTGGCGGGAATACAGCAAACAATATCCCTGGTTCAAGGAATTGGCTCCCTTCTATTGTGATGTGATTGATACCACCACTATAGAGCATTTCACCGGACATCTTTCTCACAGGATTACCCAGAATGTCATTCTGGAGGGAACGGAATGTAAACGGGAATATTTTGAGAGCGAAAAAGTAAAAAGAGGGGAGTACACCTATGGAACAATCGAATAAAAAGCTACATAAGAAAAAATTTACCTGGATCAATCTGTTGCAACTTCTCACGGTGATTGCCCTCCTGGTTTACATGCAGATGGCTGTGGACACGGGAAAAGTCCAGAAAGTGTTCCTGGCATCCCCCACCTCCATCGTACAAAAGGGGATTGAGATTATTGCAGACGGAACCCTGTTTCCTCACCTGCTCATCACCTTAGAGGAAGTGGCAGTGGGCTACGGGTTGGCGGTGCTGGTAGGTATCCTGTTCGGACTGCTGTGGGTGTTGTTCCCGAAGGTGGAGGAATACATGAACGTGTTCTGCGCCGCCATTATGGCAGTTCCCAAAACCGCCATTCTTCCCTTACTGATTCTCTGGTTCGGTATCGGCTTTAAATCCAAAGTGGTGCTGATTTTCCTCTTTGGCGTCTTTACCATCCTGTACAATACCGTGACGGGAGCCAAACAGTGTAAACGGGAATATCTGAAGGTGGCCAAAGTATTCCAGGCAAGCCGGTTTCAGACCGTGTTTCTGGTACTGATTCCCGCAGCGCTGCCTTCTATCTTTAACGGCTTACGGCTGGCGGCAGCCACAGCCCTTACCGGTGTGGTGTTCTCCGAAATGCAGGCGGCAAAGGCAGGACTTGGCTATCTGCTTTCCCAGGCACAGTCCTTGTTAAACACACCGCTCATGTTTTTCGTTATTATTCTGGTGACCCTGATTTCTGTGGCACTGGTCAAACTGATTGCGTTGATTGAATATGCGGTCTGCCATAAATGGAACCGTGTGTGAGATAGATAAGAGAGAGGAGACTCATTATGAGAAAAAAGACAGTATCAATTTTAGCAGCGTTGACTTTAACGGTGGGACTTCTGGCAGGCTGCGGCAGCAGTAATGGAAGCCAGGATGCCGTTACCACTGCCCAGACCGATGGGGCTCAGCCGGTGGCAGATGCCGCAGACGGCACTGATGGCGGAGAGGACACCATCGTCATCCGCAGCTGCTTTGCAACGGGAATGACCGGTGCGGTAAATAACTTTGCCATTGAAAAAGGTCTTTACAAAGAGCTGGGTATTGAATTTGACAATCTTACCACCACGGAGGGAAATGCCGGTGTGCTTTCCATGATCACCCGAGGAGAAATCGATGTGGCAGACGGTGACCCCAGTTCCTATATTCCCGGAATCTTCAACGGGGTTCCCGGCAAACTGGTGGGTAATATGTGGAGATATTCCGGATGCTACTGGCTTATCGCCAATAATGATATCCAGAGCATTGAGGATTTAAAAGGCAAAACCATTGGAGCACAGGGTGCTGCCGGTGGAATGAGACTTTCCGTTCTGAAAATGTTAGAGAAAAACGGCATCTCCCAGGACGAGGTAACCCTGGTGGCAAATGGTGCTTACCAGACCGCTTACGCTTCCTTTACCTCCGGCGAGGTGGATGCAACGATTATCCACAATCCCTACGCAGCTCTGGCTGAGGCAGAGGGCGTGGGACACATCCTTGGCCGTGCCTGGGACTACATACCCGACTACTACACCGGAACGCTGATTGCAAGTAACGATTTCATTGAGAACGAGCCGGAAAAATTACAGCGTTTTGTGACCGCTTACTATCAGGTACATGAGGAAGTCAAGAACGAATATTTTGACGAGTTTATCGACTGGGCAGCAGAGCAGATGAACACCACCCCGGAAATTATGAGAACTGCCGTGGAGTCCGAGATTGATGTATGGCTGGACTACCCGGTTATCCCCGAAGACAGGCTGGCAGCCACCTTTGAGTATCTGAAACAGTACGGCTGGGTGGATGAAAACGTAGATTATAAGGGAACTTACACCAATGAGTTTGCCCAGGTTGCAGCGGATACCCTGGGACTGACAGACCCGGAGGCAAAATAACAGGGAAAGAGAGGACACACCAATGCCTAATATTGAAGTAAAAAATATCAATAAAATTTATACCAGCCCGGACGGAAAAGAGGTACACGCCCTGCAGGATATCCACTTAAAAGTGAATGACGGCGAATTTGTCTGCATCGTAGGGCCAAGCGGCTGTGGTAAATCCACCCTGCTGGAAATCATCGCAGGACTGCTCCCCAGCTCCAGCGGCGAGATTCTTTTGGATGGAAAGCCGGTGCAGGGCACAAGCCGGGACATTGGTGTGGTATTCCAGGATGCCTCTCTGTTTCCCTGGAGAACCATTGAAAAAAATATTTCCTTTGGCATGGATGTGGCAAAGCTGCCCAAGGAGGAGCGGAAAGCCCGTGTGGAAAAATACATCAGCATGGTGAATTTAAAGGGCTTTGAGCATAAATATCCCTCCCAGCTTTCCGGTGGCATGAGACAGCGTGCGGGAATCGCCAGAACCCTTGCGATGGAGCCGGAGGTCATCCTCATGGATGAGCCGTTCAGTGCCGTGGACCATCTCACCCGCTGCACCCTGCAGGAGGAACTGATTCAGATTTGGGAGAAGGAGAAAAAGACGATTCTCTTTGTCACCCACGACATCAACGAGGCGGTTTTTCTGGCAAACAGGGTGGTGTTACTCAGCACCAGACCCGGCAAAATCCAGCGCATTTACGATGTGCCTTACCCCCAGGTGAGAAACCGGAATGCCAGGGAACTGGTGGACATAGCTACCCAGATTACTGTGGACATCAACAATAACGGAAGGGATATCCCCGCGGACTACTATGGGAATTTGTAAGGAGGAATTGAATGTTTCGCGATACGAGTATGGATTATCTGTCTCCGGAGGAGGCAAGAGAGATTTGGAACAACAACATGAAACTGACAGATGAGCAGTTCCTAGCAATGGACGAAACAGAATTCCGTGCCAGAGTGCGGGAACGCTCTCACCATACCCTGGAAATCCAGGTGTATGCCACTGCCTACCGCAACGGAACATTAAGTCCAAGGCAGGCAGATTACACCAAGCATCTGCTGGAATTATGGGTACAGAGAGGGCTGGGAACCGACCTTCCTGAATACCGCTATGCCTCCTTTTTGATTCAGGCGGCAGACAAACTGGCAAAAGGGGAGCACGTGGATTTGACACCCTTTACCCCCACACCGGTGACAAAAGAAATGGAAGATGCTTTTTTTACCATTGTCAAAGAGCGGCGTTCTGTGAGAGAATTTACAGAGCAGGAAGTACCCGATGAACTGATTGACAAAATTCTGGAGGCGGGAATCTGGGCAGCCCATGGCTGTAATGTACAGTCCATCCGCTATCTGGTCATCCGGGACAAAAACGAGCCGGGCCTTTTCAAGGGAAGTGATGTACCGGGAGGACCGGTGCACCTGGTCATTCTGCAGGATATGCGGTGCTACCGTGCCAATTCCTTTACACCGGTGAGAAATCAGCTTTTGGATGCCGGCGCCGCAGGACAGAACATTGTGCTGGCAGCCCACGCAGTGGGACTGGAAGGCGTATGGCTCACCTTTAATCAGGCAATGTGTGAACGCATCCGAGAACGGTTTGACCTGCCGGAATATCTCAGAATTGTGACCTATGTGGATGTGGGGTATGGCGACCAGACTCCCTATGCACCCCAGAGACCTCCGGTGCAGGATGTGATTTTAGGAAGATATTAAAAGATTGAGGATTAACTTATGAATCAGATTGAAGAAAAAATCATAAAACTCATTGACGAAAACCGGGAGTCGATTCTGGAATTCGGCAGAGATATTTATAACCATGCAGAACTGGGCTACAAGGAATTCCGTACCTCCGGGAAATTCGTGGAGTTTATGGAAAAGCTGAATCTCCCGGTGGAAAAAGATCTGGCAATCACCGGCGCTAAGGCATACTTGAACCCGGAAAAGGCGGGAAACGTGTCCCTGGCTCTCTTAGGGGAACTGGATGCCCTGCGGATTCCCCAGCATGCCCATGCCAACCCGGAAACCCAGGCAGCACACTGCTGTGGACATCACACCCAGATGGCAGGCGTCATTGGGGCAGCACTGGCACTCACCGACCCGGAAGTGGCAGCAGCACTGGACGGACAGGTGATTTTCTTCGCAGTGCCTGCGGAGGAATACGGTGAGGTGGAATTTAAGAATACCCTTGTTGCAGACAACAAAATCCAGTATGGCGGCGGAAAATGTGAGCTGCTGCGCATCGGTGCTTTCGAGGACATCAATCTCTGCCTGGCGCATCACACCGGCTATAACGGTATCAGCTTTGGCTCCGGCAGTGGCAATGGCTTTGTGTCCAAAGTCATCCGCATCAAGGGAAAAGCAGCCCATGCAGCCGGATGCCCGGAAAAGGGAGTCAACGCACTCTCCGCAGCTTCTCTGGGCTTGCAGGCTTTAGGCTTAAACCGGGAGACCTTCCGTGACCAGGACTGTGTCCGGGTTCATCCCATTATGACCAAGGGTGGCGATTTGGTAAACGTAGTGCCGGATGATGTGGTACTGGAGACTTTGGTGCGTGGTAAGACGCTGGAGGCTTTTGCCGATGCAGAAGAGAAAACCGACCGTTCCTTCAAGGCTGGCGCTTTTGCCATGGGCGCAGGATACCGCATTGAGACCATGCCCGGCTATCTTCCCAGCCTCCCCCAGGCGTTTCCGGAGGAAGTGGTGGATATCGCCAGAGAAGTATTTGGCGAGGATAAAGTAAGTGAGGCAGACTTGACAGCCCACAGCGGCGGTTCCACGGATGTGGGAGATGTACAGCACCGCATGCCGGTACTCACCTTCCATACAGGCGGTGCAGTCGGCGGACTTCACCAGGTAGATTTTGACATTGTGGACGAGGATGAGGCATATATTGCCACGGCGAAACTCTTTGCGTTAAGTGCTTACCGCCTGCTGCGTAACGGTGCATCCTGTGCAAAACAGGTGGTGGAGGACTATCATCCCCGCTTTGCCAGCAGAGAAGAATATGTGGCATTTATGGATGCTTTTAACAAAGTGGAAGAAAAAAATTAAAAAAGGCTATTGACATACGGAAAATATGGTGTATAATTCAAAACCATAGAACACCTATGAAAATAGTAGGAAATAAAACAAGGAGGGAAAGTCAAATGATGATGATGTGTTGTTGTAGCATGTGCATGTGTATAGACGAAG
>CAKRTZ010000072.1 GCA_934402515.1 uncultured Lachnospiraceae bacterium | reverse complement strand
CGGATACCTCGCACGCAAGCTGGTTATGATGACTCCCGACATTTCATGTTTTCGATACACCACACTTCTAAGAGATAAAATGATAGAAAAACAGCCCGCGCGAGGGGGCTGCGTTGCATTTTGGGACTGTTGGAAAACGCCAGCACTTGGGCGCGGTACTTTCGCGCCCTATGTACTGCTGCGTTTTCCACCAAGCGGGAGCGCGTCCTCAAAATGCATGCAGACTCCGACACAACGGGCGTATGTTTCCTATCACACACTCAATGCCGCAAACACTGCACTACCCTTATGTTTCAACCAGTGATACAGCACGCCACAGAGCACTGCGGTAATCACTGCAAAGACTACGAGATACAGTGTGAGTCCCAGATGCCATCCACCCAGGAAATAGCCGCCTGCCAGGACGATGGCATAAAACCATCCTCCAAAGAGAGCCAAAGTTACGCCTCCACTCTGCTTGATGGGAGTTACTTCATTCGTCCAGGTAAGGTTGGGCATCTTTAATCCCATAAATAACCCAAACAATGCGGAAAACAAGGCATACAGTAATGCAAGTAAAACAGTAAGTACCCGATTCAGTAAATGGTCCGGAATAATCACGGCTCCACAGATTCCACAGAGCAACACAGGAATCGCAGTGAGAACCAACTGTAAATTCAACTTTGCCCGTAATACCTGCCAGGGTGAAACCGGAAGGGACTGCATCAGCCACAGATTTTTCGCCTCCAGGGAAACGGATGGTGCGGTCATATCATTCATGGCTGCTACCATACAGACGATGGAACAAATGAAAATTGCCAGGCTTCCCTGCGGAAGTTCCGGCATACTGTTCATTGCCAGAGTAAGAGTTTCTCCTTTGATCAAAAGTACAATTCCTGCCACCGGCAATAAAATAATGCCCAGCCCGCAGTTCAACATATAGCTGGGACTCGATGTAAATCTACGCAATTCTTTCGCAAAAAGTGCACCGGAAACGCTTTTCTGTTTCACCACGGTTTCTTTATATTTCACTTTCTCCCCATGTCCCGATGAGGTGGCAATCTTGAAAAAGCTGCGGGAAATCAAATACCACATCAGTCCAAACAACGCCAGCACAAGAGCGGTAATGATGAGACAGGCTTTCCAGTCCCCGGTTCCCACGCAGCCAAACAAATATAGGATGTACGCTGCGCTTTTCACCCTTGTTCCATAGAAGGCTGCATTCATTGCCAGTTCTTCTATCACATTCTGTGCCTGAAAACAAAATACATAATATACAGCAAAGAATATCAGTGAGATAAACACCGTGATAAAACTTTTGTGTTTTAACTTCAAGGTTGCCTTCGCTACCACCCATCCTAATGCACAGGACAAGGTAAGCACAAAGACGGAAATCAAAGCCATCAGTAAAATTGATCCGATAACCCGCGCCACCGTAAAGGGTGCAATAATCCAATATACAATGACAGCCGGGCCAATCACCACCGCGGAATACATCAGTCCCATCAGGTAAACGCTCAAAAGTCTGGCTGCCATTACCGTGGAAACGGGAATAGGCAGAGACAGCAGCAAATCATTGTCTTTGGCCAGATAGAGTGTAGAATAGGTGTTGAACACACTGCCGAAAGTGCCCAACAGAATTGCCAGCATCCCCATTACCACAAAAAACAGCCAATCCATACCTGTTGCCACCATTTCTCCACAAATAGCAAAAGAGAAAAGCGCAAACATGCCCCCCAGCACTCCTGTCATAATCAGTACAAACAGCGCAATGTAGGCAATCACCGCACCTTTGGAGCGTTTTTTGTTTTTCTTGACATCATAAAAATAATTACGGAATATTTCCGAAAACTGTTTACGAAGTAGAATCTTTAACATTATTCAGCCTCCAGTTCCAGGAATACTTCCTCAAGAGAATCATCACCCTTTACCTCTTCCATGGTGCCGGAGCGGATCAGTCTGCCGCCTTTAATGATTGCCACTTTATCGCAGAGTTTCTCTGCCACCTCCAATACATGGGTGGAGAAAAAAATGGCACTGCCCTCATCACAGGTTTCCTGCATCATCTGCTTTAACAAATGCGATGCTTTGGGATCCAGCCCCACAAAAGGTTCATCCATAATAATCAGCTTGGGCTGATGAATCCATGCCGCAATGATTGCCAGTTTCTGTTTCATTCCATGGGAATACGCCGCAATGGGCTGTGCCAGATCCTGAGTCAGTTCAAATAAATCCGCGTACTTATGGATGCGCTCCTGCCGATCTGCCGGGCTGACACCGAAAATGTCTGCAATAAAATTCAGATATTTGATTCCTGTCATAAACTCGTATAAATCCGGATTGTCGGGTATGTAAGCAATCTCCTGCTTGCAGGCAATGGGCTGCTCCTTCACAGATTTTCCATCAATGAGAATCTCTCCCTCATCAAACTGTAAAATCCCAACCACTGATTTCAGCGTGGTGGTTTTTCCCGCTCCATTGTGTCCAATGAAACCATAGATTTCTCCGGGAGCAATGTGCAGCGACAAATCATCCACCGCTCTCTTCTCCCCATAGATTTTTGTCAAATTTTTGATAGTTAACATAATCTCCTCCCAATCCTCTTTTCAAAAAGATTTTCCTCTTGTTTTCTTCCTATCTTATAAGCCATCCATTATTCTGTCAATAAATCGATGGTCACCGGTTCCAGACTGTAGTCCTCAATCGAGACGCCTCCCTCTTCCTTTTTTACCAGAGCAAATTTTGCCAGTCCTCCGGTTTTACATTTCTCAGGCTCCTGGGCAGACACCAGATTTCCCAGAGAATAGTAGACCAGCATTTCATGCCCGTTGTCATCCTGCAATAGTTCATAGGGCTGTACCACATGGGGGTGGGTTCCCACCACCACATCCACTCCTTTTTCCAGAAAATACCGGGTGTATTTCTCCTGCTGTTCATCCGGTTCGGCATCATATTCCGTCCCCCAATGCACAAACACCACCACCGCATCTGCCTGCGCCCGCGCCGTTTCCAGTTGGATGTCCATGCGCTCTTTATCTTCCAACAACTCCACCATGTGAGGATACCCCTCCGGCATGGGCTGTCCGTTGGTTCCGTAGGTGTAGTTTAGCAGGGCAATGCGCAGTCCGTTTTTTTCTACAAAAACTACGGTATCCTGTGGCTCGGTATCCTCCTGAAAGGTAGGATGTGCCCCCAGATAGGTGATGCCCTTTTCCTCATAAAAGGCTGCCGTCACATCCACACCGTAGCTGCCCTTATCCAGCACATGGTTGTTTGCCAGAGTGACGATGTTAAAGCCTGCATCAATGATGGCGTCTCCCACCTGGATTGGCGTGCCAAACCGGGGGAATCCACTCACCAGTCCCCGGTCTTTCACAAAAATAGTTTCCTGATTAATGGAGGCAAAGTCCGCCTGTTGGACTTCCTCTTTGATCTGCTCATAGAGATAGCTGTAGTCCTCGGTTCCGTGGCGCAAAAGCTGGGGATGGATGAGATTGTCTCCGGCACAAAGAAAGGTTACCCGCTGCTCCTTTGCCTCCCCCACATACTTTAAACCAAACTGCTGCCACTGCCAGAGATTTCCCACGCCATCCCTGTCGGTAATGAGAAGCTGATGGTGAGGTGCGGATGCAATGGACTGCACCTCCATTCCCAAAGCGGAGGACATCCACAACGCCCGCAATTTATTTTCCCTGGACTCCTCCCACTGATAGATAAACACATGCTGTTCCAGCCGGATATCATTGTGCTTTACCCAGAAGGGGAGGTGTTTGCCGTAACTTCCGTGTTTCCATACTAACAGTACCAGTTCTTCTTTTCCATCACCGTTGATGTCATCACACAATACATCCTGCACCGACCAGTCCCAGGGGGTACGCCAAAGTCCTTCCAGTTCCAGCCTGCCCTTTTCCAGTGTCACCCGGGCATCTTCATAAGGAAAACTTTTTTCCTCCCAGACAATCCACCGGGGCAGGAAACAGCCCTTCCACCATAATAGGAAGATAGCAGTGATACCAATGACCACTGCTATGATTCCCAGGCACACCCGATGGCATACCCGCCGATGATGCAATTTTTCCTGCAAAATCTTTCCGATTTTAGTTTTCATACTGCCACTTGCTCCGGTAGCTCTGGGTCCACTGGGGCTGTTCCAGGCTGTCATCCCGGATATACTGCATGTCATCCGTCAATTCCAGTCCCAGTTTCTGCCGCCACTGAGAGTCCGTCATCCGGTCTGAAAGAGGCTGCTCAAACTGGTAATAGGTAAAGACACCACCTTTGGCAATGCGCAGCTTTCCATCCACCGGAACCACCACATAGATTTCGGAAATGCCACCGATGGCCTCCTCCAGTACCGTTCCGTTGGGGTCAGTTGCCACATCCACTACCAAAGCGGCGGGGAATTCGCTGCTATAAGGACGGGATTCGGACTCCGCCTGATCCTTTACTGCCTCCTCCCAGAAATGTTCCAGGTTTCCTCCATAGGAACGAATCAGTTCAAACTCCTCATCGGTCAGTGACTCATTAGTCAGCTCCTTGATGGAAATAGTGGTCAGCTGGTCTGCCAGTTCCTCCAGACGAGCCAGATTCTCTTGATCGGTATCGTTAATCACTCCGAATTTTTCCAATCCGTAAGCAGTTTTCTGAGTTAACACACTGAGACGGTGATACAGTTCCGGCATGGGCTCCACATAACCCCTGTCATCCACTTCCTCATCGCCGCCGCCCATTTCCGCTACAAACTGTTTGGAATAAAGGACGGTATCATGCTTTAACTCTGTCCAACTCCCCAGAAAACCTTCCAGATTTTTCTTCTGCCACTCTTCATTGGTCATAAAGGAAGGATAGCCCTCGCCCCGCTCCTCCAGCAGGGGATTCAGTGTATAGAGCCAGTTGGCATAAAGACTGGCATTCCAGAAGGAGGCGGGTTCTTCTTCAATTTTCGTCTGAACTTTTTTCAGATTTTCTTCATATCCGGCATAGGTAAAGGCACCGTTTTCCTGCAAAAGTTCCACGGCTTTGTCCGAACCCATTGCTGCCGGCACATCCAGAGCATCGGGGAGCATACGCTTTTCGCCCTCCGGATTTTCCTTTACCTTGCTATAGCAAAGCTGGGTAAATACCGCCTCGTCCAGAGAAAACCGCTGTCCCATAAAACGGAACCCCTTTGCAAGCTGGGTTTTGTCCGTCTCCCCCTCATCGTCTGCAAACACTTGCGAATTGATAGCAGGCGGATCTAAAGTCTGAATCAGTTTCACATATTTTTCAAAGGATTTGTCATCCCCCACCAGTTTCTCCGGGGTGACATCCTTGCCATAGACTTCCTCAATAATGGGGGCGTACTCCTGATATCCGGCATCATCGCTTGCCCCTGCAAAGAAAGAAGTGATGGAATAAACGGCATTCCACGCCTCCTGTGCCTCACTGTCCTCCTGCAATGCCATTGTCATCAACAGTGCCTCACGGTTCTGGGTTTCATTGGTCTGGGCAAAATTCCGTCTGCCGTACCACATCATGGCGCGAAAATACTGCTCCAACTCCTCATTGCCCTCGTAATAACCTCTTGGTTTGTACTGGGAATAGTCCTCCAAATCTCCCGTAAGCGGAGACTCCTCAACGCTCTGGGCATCCAGAATCAACTGCTGTTCCTGACTGGCAATGGTTTTTGCGCCGGTGGGAAGGTCTGCCACATCCTGCCCCATAAGTTCCGCACCTACGGCAAAAAAGGCAACATTTTTTAGCGCCGCATCTTCCCATTCCGTCCCTGCCAGTTCCTGGTACTGTGCCAGAGAATCCTCATACATGCGGGAACTGAATTTACCGGTTAAATCTGTGAGATAGTTACTCTCCGTATTTTTCTGCAACAGTGCAAAATACAGATGATAGGTATGCATCATAGAGTCCGTGGTGACAAACACAGGGGTCTGTGTATAACGGCTCTGCTCGTACAGGTCAAAAAATTCGCTCCAGGTACCGTCACACACCACAAAATTATTTTCCACCAGTTTCTTTACCATGTGGTCCTGCAGATAAAAACGGTCTGCGTTTTCCACATTGGATAGATCCGCCTCCACCTGATAGGCAGCCACGGAAGGGGTGTAATCCGGCAAGCCGTCCTCCTGCTTTGTCTGATTCTCCTGGGTTTCCTCGCTTTCTTCGTCGGATTCCTCCGTCGGGGTCTCCTTTTCCTCCTGTTCCTCCCGGGATTCCTCTGTCACTTCTACCACTGCCGTATCTTCCTTTGCCCCGCAGCCTACGGCTCCTGCCGTCAGACAAAGTGTTAAGGCAAGTGCCAGCCATTGTTTTCTTTTCATCATAATTTTCTTTTCCCTCCCTCTGGTTTTTCTTTTATCATAACACAGTATCGTCAATCATCGATAATTTTGTCTGCATCTGGATGCTGCATATAGAAAATCTCTTTTTGGCGCTCTATTTCCATTTTCAGCTGCTCTTTAGTCGGAAGACAAGTCAGATACTTTGACATAAAAAGATGATTATTATCATGTAATACCGAATACCTTGCAATATCCTCATCTGTTTCCGAGCAAAGTAAAATGCCTATCGTCGGATTATCTCCCGGTTTACACTTTAATTCATCATACATGCGTACATACATATCAATCTGTCCAACATCCTGATGTGTAATCTTACCCATTTTTAAATCAATCAGAACATAACATTTGAGTTCAATGTTATAAAAAACAAGATCTATATAATAGTCATCTGTTTCCGTAACAATATGCTGCTGTCGAGCCACAAACGCAAATCCTCGTCCCATCTCCATCAGAAAATCACGTATATGAGATATGATTGCTGCCTCAAGATCACTTTCCAAATAACTGTCTTCGTTCTTAAAACCTAAAAATTCCGCTATAATTGGATTTTTAAGCATTTCAAAACTATTTTTCTGATAATCAGATGTTTTCTCTTTCATCTCAGCAAGAATATTTTCCTTTGATGGAGATTTTAAAAGTCGATAATAATATTGCGTAGAAATGTTTCGGTCAAGTGTTCGACTACTCCAACCTTCATTCACAGCTTCATTCATATACCAGATACGTGCATTCTCATCAGGTACTCGCAAAAGGCTACGAAATTGCGTCCAATTTAGATTTGGAACGCATGCGTTCCAAATCTCTTCATTAGGGAAATATTGGTAAAATTTTCTGAAATATCGCAGATTGCGTTCGGAATATCCATTCCCATATTCCTGTATCAATTCATCAGACAATGCAGCCAATAGCTTTTTTCCATATTCAGCATGCTCTTTCCCTGCCTGCTCCTGTTCAACAATTCTTTTTCCTACATGCCAATAGGTCATAACCATTGCCTTACTGGCGGCACCATATGCCTCTCGCTGCCCTGCGTTTATAATATTCTTTATATCAGTAATAACAGATTGGTACACTGTTAAGTTATTTTTCATATCGCCCTCACTTTCTGTGATTTCTGATTCAGCTTTCCAATGTCACTGTTCCACTATTGCTCCTCGCCTTGGAAATCAAAATAACCATCATCCACATAGGTACTGACATCCCGCAAAACAAATGCTCCCTGTTCCCGTTGAATCTGCGCTGCAATTTTTCCCACCATGACAGGCTGCACATAACCTTCCACAGTAACTCCCACACCCACGATTGCCATCTGTGGATTCGTAAGGAAATTCAGCCAGTCCGGCAAAAGTTCCACAGAAGTGATGGTTTCCGTTTTGGTATCCACCAGATCCTGGTAAGGCAATACTGCAAGCAACTGCCTTTCGCTGTTGGTTTCCTTCGTATAAATCTCCACTTCCTCATTTTCTTCATTCAGACGAAGCTCCACCAGCTGTTCCATCTGGTCAAGAACCTGTTCCCCGGGCAGTTCCTCTACTGACAAAGTTCCTGTTTCATGGGCGGTGAGATAGAAAAATCTGTCTACACTGACTCCGGTTCCGTGTCCCCAGTTGTAAGCCAGCACCACATCCCCTTCCGGTGTTACGTCAATGTGTGGATAACTGCTCCAATCCAACTCCAAATCCGGAATTTCCTCATGGAGATAGTTCCAGTTGCTTTCCCCGTCTATCTGGTAGTCCAGTAACAATCCGTTAAAGCCGTACTCCGGACTGTGAAAACCGTAAAGGCTATAGGTTCCGTCCTGAGTCTGACTATACAGATAGAGCTGGTCACCATCCATATTCTCAATCATGTCATCCGCCGGGACGGCATCCTCCAGACTGATATTTTCCAGGATTCGATCCACGACAGCCGTAAGGCTGGGCTGCTCCGGTGACAAGGTTTCCACTGTTGTTTCCTCTGTGGTGACAGTTTCCTCTACGGTAGCACCTGGAAAATCTCCACTTTCCTCGTCCTCCATCACATCCGTATCAATGCCTGCCACCTCGTTCTGTTGTAATTTTTCCCTGGATTTTACATAAATGATGCTGCCTATCACAGCGATTACCGCCAACAGTAATATGAGAATCAATCCGATTTGTTTTTTCTTTTTCATTCCTG
>CAKRTZ010000071.1 GCA_934402515.1 uncultured Lachnospiraceae bacterium | reverse complement strand
TTAATTCTGTCCCAGACTCTTTCGTCTGGCTTACTTCTTTTAGGTTTTGTTTCGTTTGAAACTTTTTCTGAAACTTATTCTTTTTGGAATGTTTCAGGGTTGCATTACTGTTTATTTGTCAAGGTGCTTGTTGCTGTGACGCAACTTCTATAAGATATCACATCTCGAAGTGTTTGTCAACAACTTTTTTCATTTTCTTTAAAACTTTTTTGCTGTGTTGTTTTCACCTCACCGGTGTTCCTCACGGCGAAATCTAATATAGCACACTCCCCTATCCTTTGCAACCCCTTTTTTGATAAATTTTTTATTTTTTTTACACAAAATATGAGATTTCATCAAAAAAGCCCGGAAATAAGGCATTTCCGAGCTTTTAAAATCCATACAACTTTCATACAATTTATGTAAACTGCCTATTCCAACGACATTTTTACTTGTTGCGTACCTTTTTTCATTAGCAGTTCCAGACTTTGTATCTGGGTATCCTCCGGCACCTCCAACACCAGAACAACATCCTGGGATGTTCCTGCGTCTACTGTTCCCTTGTATGCAGCCAGATCATTTAATAGCATTGTGGTAAGTACATTATGATAGCCCTCGCCATTTACTTTACATAAGAATTTACATCCTGTAGAGGCTATATCCACTTCCGTAGATTCTGCTGTCACATTTGTCATGGTAAAATGCATCACGAGAAGCTTATTTCCCTGTGTTGCATCCATGGCAAACACATAGTCATCTTCGCTTTCCTCTGGATAAGAATCCAATAATTCATATCCGTTATAAGTGATTGTGACCGATACTGTATCCAATACATTTCCCATTGTTACATTGGCTGCCGAGTCGCCGGACATATCCACCACTCCCGCGCCCTGGGCATTTGAAGATTCTACTGTTTGTTCTTCCTGAGCTTCCTGCTGCTTCATGGCATTGGCTTTTGCCTGCAGTTCTTCCTTATGGGCCCGTTTATCTGCAAGGGCAATCAATTCTTCTTCTGAGTCCACCAATCTCGAATGATAATTGGAGGCATATTTTAAGAGAAGCCCCGCCGCATATTCTGCCACCTGTGTCTGTTGTTCTTCGGACAGTTCCACCATCTCATTCTGACCGCAGCCTGTCAGGAAAGCACCTGCTATCAGAAGGGAGAGAAATACCGTCATTATCCTTTTCATCAGAGTTCCTCACTTTTTTTATTTGTAACGAGTATAGCACATCTTTTACTGTGTCTGCAATTCAAACCAGAATTCTACGCCATTATCATAGTTTTCCACGCCGTAAGCCTGATTCATGGATTCCATAATTGCCTGCACAATGGAAAGTCCCACCCCGCTGCCACCGTATTCTCTGGTTCGGGCTTTATCTACCTTATAAAATTTCTCCCAGATATGTTCCACACAATCTGCCGGAATCGGTTCACCCGTATTAAATACAGACACCCGAACCTTTCCCTCTTCCGGTGTAATCTTTACATCGATAATCTTATCCCCACTGCAGTGATTGACTGCATTGCTGAAATAATTGGTAAAGACTTCTTCGGTTTTGAATTCATCTGCCCACACATAAATGGGCTCGTTATGCTGCATTTGCACTGTAATGCCATTCTGCTTTGCCAGAAGGTCAGCGGACTGTAAATAAGTCCGGATGAGACTGACGATGTCAAATCGTTCCATGGTCACCACATCGTTGCCAAATTCCAATTCATTTAAGGTCATCAGCTTTTTCACCATGTTGTTCATTTTTCCTGCTTCGTCCATAATCACATCGCAGTAAAAGCTGGTGCTCTCCGGATCGTCTGTAATTCCTTCTTTTAACCCCTCCGCATAGCCCTGGATCAGCGCAATGGGTGTTTTTAATTCATGGGAAACATTGGCAAGAAATTCTTTACGCATCTCATCGATCTGATTTTTCTTCTCAATGTCCTTCTGTAATTCGTTGTTGGCAGTTTTTAATTCAGAAATGGTTTTCTCCAATGTTTCGGAAAGCTGGTTGATATTCTCCCCAAGCAGTGCCACCTCCGTATGACTCTTTCCTTCGTATTTTACATCAAACTGCAGATTACACATCTGCTGGGAAATGTTGGTCAGTTCCATAATGGGTTTCGTGATTTTCCTGGAAACAAAATACACCACTATCACACTAAGAGCCGCGGCAAATAATCCTGTATAGATCAGAAAACGGTCTGCAATCTGCACACTGTCCTTGATTCCTTCCACCGCACTTCGCATCAGAAAAACATTTCCGTTGTCCAGCACTCCCCACATTTCAATATAATCTGTATGGGTACGCTTATCTTCCTGCCGCTCAATGGAATACTGGTCATTTTTCTCCAGAATCGTTCCTTCCTGTTCCCGGCCGAACATATTATCCCAGAGCAGTCGTCCCAGAATTTCAGGATCATTATCCGATGCCTTTACCGGAACAGAATTTTCATCCAGCACCACCACATTTACATTATATTTTCCGCAAATTCTCTGAAACTCAATATCAAATTCATCTGTGTCAAAGGTTCCAGCATCTGCGGCTGCATTGATCGTCTGGTATATTTCAATGAGCGCATCTTCCTTATTGGTAATGTAATAATGTTCCAACAATGTACTGTTAATAAGAAAGCACAATAAAATTGTTCCAATAATCAGTCCGACAAAAATAAAGGTTAGTTGTTTTCGTATGGAGTATTTCATGATCTGTCAACCTCTGCTGTTACCTCTTATTTTTTAACTGCTCCATCTGCTTTTGTAATTCCAGTAAGTGTTGCTGCGTTGCCTCCAGTTCTTCCTCCAGTTCAGAGAACTCCCTATCCTCTTCGTTTGTTTCCTCATCCAGATACTCCCCGACATCGTCCACGACAAAGTTCCGTATCTGGGACTCCAGCATGTTGGAGTCCATTTTGGTTGTCACATTACCGGATACTTTAGGAAGTGGTGTGGATTTCCGCATTACCCGTGTCGTTAACTCCTCTTCCTCTTCTTCGTCATCTTCCTCGTCCTCTTCTTCCTCGTCCTCTTCCTCCGCCGTATCCCTTCGAATGGAGCGAAACATTACCAAGGCGCTGATTGCCAGAATAAGAATGATAACGACAGGAATCGCTAACGGTAAAATGGATGGCAAATTCAGAGAAGAAAACCACTGCTTCATGGTATCTGTACTTCCATCAGCCTCTGCTTCCGTACTTTCTGCAGTTGCATTTTCCCCGATGTCATCAGAACCGGCAGACTTGGAATCTACCAGATAATCCCCGTACACATACCCCTCTTTTTTTTCAAAGGAAATGCGATACCATCCATTGGAACAAATTCCTGTGACTTCTACCTGTTCTCCGTTACTCACAGAGCCAAGACGATCATAGGATTTTCCCGGGCCGCTTCGCACCAAGAGGGTACTCGAGCAGGAAACCGTCATGGTCACTGAAGTATCCTCTATCGAAGTTTCATCGTATTCCGTATATAGAACAGGTGCCGCCTGAACCTGGCAAACAGGGCTATGCATCGTACACAAGATTCCAATTGCACATACCCAGACAAATATTCGCTGTAATTTTTTCATATAGTAATAACCATACCTTTCCGTGTCTAATCCTTTGGGATATCGACACAAATTACCTTCCTCATTATAGCATTTCCGCCACACATGTGCAAAAAAACTTCCGGAGTTTCCATTTATTGTATTCCTTTCATTTCCGTGTTAAGATAAGGACAATAAGCATATGGGAGCATTCTATGGAAGAACATAACTTAATTGTAGAAGGATATGCATTTGCCAACGAGGAGGATGCACATCTTGCCCGAGAAGAATTAAAAAAAGTTCACTTTTTTGACACAAAAATGGATTACAGTAACACTGAAAATGTACTGATGCTTTTTCAAAAGATATTGGAAGAACGGGTTTTCCGCACGCAGATCGGCATGGATTATTTGCACAGACTACAAAGTCTTCTCAGGGAGCGCGGCGTAGAACCGGATCGAATTCCGGTTATCCCCATCAATGCTGTATACCGTCCCCAAATAAATAAACAGCAGCGCCCTCAGACACCCCAGCGCGTGGAAATGCACGAAAAACAACGGGAACATATGCTTCTGCGTTCTTCCCTGATCGTAAACGCTGCAATGGTAATTCTGGTGATTATTTTGTTTACCATTACCTTGAAAAGCGATAATCCCAATATCTTAAATTACGAAAAGGCATTGGTAAATAAATATGCAGCCTGGGAACAAAATCTCTCAGAACGGGAAAATAAGGTGCGGGAGGCAGAACGCCAATATCACATTCTGGAGGAGGACTCCCAGTAAGAAAGAGGAATCGCTATGGAAAAAATCAAAATTCTGGTAGTAGATGATGAGAGCCGTATGCGAAAGCTGGTGCGGGATTTCCTCACCAAAAGCGGCTACGAAGTGTTAGAGGCCGGGGATGGCAGTGAGGCACTGGATATTTTCTTTGATGAACACAACAGTGATATCGCCCTGTTGATTCTGGATGTGATGATGCCGAAAATGGACGGCTGGCAGGTGTGCAAAGAAATCCGTCAATATTCCAAGGTGCCTATCATCATGCTGACGGCACGCTCCGATGAGCGGGATGAATTGCAGGGCTTTGAACTGGGTGTGGACGAGTATATTTCCAAGCCCTTCAGTCCCAAGATTCTGGTGGCAAGGGTGGAGGCAATTTTACGCCGTACCAACCAGCTTGGCGGCGATGAAAAACTGGAGGCTGGCGGCATCGTCATCGACAAAGCAGCCCATCAGGTCACCATTGACGGTCAAACCATTGATTTAAGCTACAAGGAATTTGAACTGCTCTCCTATTTTATGGAAAACCAGGGTATCGCCCTTTCCAGGGAAAAAATCCTAAACAATGTGTGGAACTATGACTATTTCGGTGACGCCCGCACCATTGATACCCATGTGAAGAAACTTCGCAGCAAGATGGGGCCTAAGGGAGACTTAATCAAAACCATCTGGGGCATGGGCTATAAATTTGAAGTATAAGATTCCAAACGTGCGCCGCAGGGCGTACCTACAAAAGAGGTGTGCTTTTCCGGCACACCTCTTATTTATTATTCCTTCTTTATAATTATAATTCCTTCTGAATCTGTAATTCATAAAGTCTTTTATAAATGCCATCCTGGGCGAGTAACTCCTGGTGGGTTCCCCGCTCCCTGATTTTTCCTTTATGCATAACCATAATGCAGTCCGCGTGCTGAATGGTGGAAAGTCTGTGGGCAACCATGATGGTGGTTCGTCCCTTCATGAGTTTTTCCAGTGCCTCCTGTATCAACAACTCCGTCTCTGTATCAATGTTGGCAGTCGCCTCATCCATAACCAGAATCTTCGGGTCATGGGCCAGCGTCCGGGCAAAAGACAATAGCTGCCGCTCTCCTGCGGAAAAAGTGACACCACGCTCCGTCACCGGTTCTTTATAACCATGGGGCAGTCTCTCAATAAAGTGGGAGGCATTTACATACTCTGCCGCTGATTTTACCTGTTCCATGGTGATATCCCCGTCGTGGAGCCGGATATTGCTCTCAATGGTTCCCTCAAAAATAAACACATCCTGCTGCATCTGTCCGATGGCACTGCGGAGCTGCTTTTTGCTCAGTTCCCGGATGTCCACGCCATCAATATAAATATGTCCCTTCTGGATATCGTAGTATCTGCCGATGAGATTTAATATGGAAGATTTTCCTGCACCGGTGGCTCCCACAAACGCCACCTTCTCTCCCGGTTCAATCACAAAGGACACATCCCGAAGCACATAGTTTTCCCCATCATAGGCAAACCACACATGGTCAAATTCAATCCTGCCCTTGACTTCCGGCAATATCACCGGGTTCTCCTTTTCCTGAACCAGCGGCTCCTCTGCCAGAATGGTAAAAATCTTCTCCGCGGAGGCAATGGAGCTTTGCAGAATGGAAAACTGCTCCGACAATTCCCGGATAGGGTCAAAAAAAGTCTGGATATACTGGGCAAAAATGTAGAGGGTTCCAATGGAAATCACGCCCCCCAGCACTTCCTTACTGCCCACACCAAGTACAATCATCAGGGATAAAACCCCCAGGATGTAGGACAAGGGCCAGAAAATTGCCATGATCATCACTTCCCGGTAGTTTGCCTGATACAGGCGGTAGTCCTTCTCGTCAAACTCCTCAAACTTCCGCTTTTCCCGTCCGAAAATCTGAATAATCCGCATACCGGAAAGATTTTCCGACAGGAAAGTATTGATATCCGTCAGCCGTGCCCGCACCATGCGGTAGGTTTCTCTGGAAACCCGGCGCATTACCATGGTCAGTGCCAGCACAAGAGGAAGTAACAGGAAGGATAACAGTGCAAGCTGCCAGTCCATAATAAGCATCACTGCTGCCAGTCCGATAATCTTTACCACATTTCGGAACATTTTCACCAGGATACCGGAGTACATTTCATCCAACGCCTCCACATCATTGGTGACACGGGTCACTAATTTTCCCACCGGGGTCAAATCATAATACCGGCAGCTTAGACTTTGCAGATGGCTGTACAGTTCCTTTCGGATGGTTAACATAATACTCTGTCCTGTCTTTTGCAAAATCCAGGTCTGCGCCACATTAAACAAAAAGGATACTGCCAGAACTACTGCGTATTTTCCGGCAGTACGCAACAGAAAGTCATAATCTCCCTGTGCCTCAAAGTTATCAATCGCCTCACCGATAAGCATGGGGCGGTACAAATCAATGGCAGTCAGTCCCAGCACCAGTACCAGACTGAAAAGAACCCAGCCCAGGTAGGGTTTCATATAAGTAAGAAGGTGAAGTAAGGCACTGCCCTTGGTACTTCCCTCGATTTTATCTTCTGTAAGTGAATGGGTATTCATAGGTTACATTCCTTCCAATTCCTGTTCCAACTGCTGTTTCTCGTAAATATCCGCATAGAAACCACCCAGCTTTAAAAGTTCCTCATGGGTTCCGTACTCGGTAAGTTTCCCTTCCGTCAGCACCGCAATGTGGTCTGCCTTTTGCAGGGTGGAAATACGGTGGGCAATGATAATGGTAGTTTTGCCTTTCCTAAGCCGCACCAGATTTTCCAGGATTTTTTCCTCCGTGTCCGTATCCACCGCTGACAGGGAATCATCCAGAATCAGAATGGGGGCATCCATCAGTAACGCCCTGGCAATGGAGCTGCGCTGTTTCTGTCCGCCGGACAGGGTAACACCCCGCTCTCCCACCATGGTGGCGTACTGCTCCGGGAATCCCATGATGTTGTCATGGATGCAGGCATCCTTTGCCGCCTGACGAATCTGGTCGCGGATTTCGGGATGCTCCTCCAGCCGTTCCTCCAGTCCGAAGGCAATATTTTCTTCCAGGGTATCGGAGAACAGGAAATTCTCCTGGGGCACATAGGCAATGTCCCGGTGCAGCACCGGCAACGGATAATCTTCAATAGGTCTGCCGTCTAACAAAAGCATCCCCCGCTCACAGTCATAGACCCGGAGGAGCAAATCTGCCAGGGAGGATTTGCCACTGCCTGTACGTCCCAGAATCGCCAGAGTTTCTCCCGCAGGAATCTGTAAATTCAGATGCTGCAGCACCGGCAGTTCCCCATCGGGATAGGTAAAGGTGAGGTTCTTCATGGCGATTTCACCCTTTAATTCCACACCCTGTATATCCTGGGTGGATTTATCCACAATATCCGGTTTTTCTTCAAAAATCAGGGCAATCCGCTTAAAGGCTGCCACCGCCTGGCTGAATAGGTTTACACAGTCTCCGCAGGCAATCATGGGCCACACCAGCATACCGATGTAGGAGTTAAACGCCACAAACTGTCCGATGCTTACCTGTCCGGTGAGCACCATCCGCCCTCCGAAAACCAGGGTCACCAGAATACTAAGTCCCGTGATGGTATCAAAAACAGGACCGATGACCGCACGGAGTTTTACCATGGACAGATTTTTTTCCATGGAATTGCGGCTGGCTGCCTCGAAAGCCTCAAAGTCCTTTTCCTCCTGGACAAAAGCCTTGACCACCCGGATTCCCGCCAGACTCTCCTGCACCCGGTCGGAAAGGTCGGAAAACGCCTCCTGCCGCCTGGTCTGCCGTTTTTTGGACTCAATGCCAAAGAAATAACAGGCTACCGCCACTAATGTCAGGGGAATAAACGCCAGAATGGTAAGTTTTAAATCCACATAGACAATCATTTTTACTAAAACCATGATGGTCATAATCACCGCATCGAAGGTGGTAATGACTGCCATGCCCACCGCCTGACGAATTGCCTGGAGGTCATTGGTGAAATGTGCCATCAAATCTCCGGTCTTGTGGCTGTTATAATAACGGGCAGACAGGGTTTCCACATGGGCAAACATATCGTTGCGCAGATGGTACTCCACTCCTCTGGAGGCACCGATAATGAAATAGCGCCAGCCGAAACGTCCCGCCATCATAATCAATCCCACCAGAAGGATTTTCAGTAAAATCCTTCCCACGCCAGCCATATCCAGAGTGCCTGAGGTCAGACCGTCAATGATTTCTCCGATATACTGGGGCAGATACAGTCCTGCCAGATCTACAATTAACAGCACCAGCACACCTGCCACATAGTGCCATTTATAACGCATTAAATAAGGAA
>CAKRTZ010000070.1 GCA_934402515.1 uncultured Lachnospiraceae bacterium | reverse complement strand
GCCGTAACGTTGGAATCCCCGGCTGAACAGGTTCTTCTGTCCAATAAAACCGGGGACTCCGCAAAGGTTTCTTCTATCAAAGATAACCAGCTTACACTGGGCAGCTGTGAGGTTATCGTATTAAAAATGGCATAAAAATTTACAGGAGCTTTGTCGCCATGGCAAGACTGGTTTTATCCTTGGCAATTTTGGTCAGTTCCCGGTTGTCCAGGGAATAACGCATAACCAGTGTCTCTGCCACAAAAAGCGCCGCCACCTTTACCGGAATGCTCCCGCAGTCCAGCGGTGTCTCCATCCCGCCGCACACCAGCACCACATCGGCAAGTGCGGCTCCGGGAGCATCCGGATAATGGGTGATAAGAATAATCTTGGCTCCCGCCTTTCGCGCCACCGTCAAAGTCTGCATCATATCATGGGTGGCACCGGAATAAGACACAAACAAAATCACATCTCCCGCTCCCATCAGGCTGGCTGCAATCAGCTGGGTGTGGCTGTCCCCACAATTTCGGAATTTATTGGAAATCGTTGCAAAGCGGATCCAGATATCATTGGCAAGCACCATGCTGCCGCCCTGTCCCAGGCAATACACGGAGGTTGCTCTCTGTAAAAGCAGTGCCGCCTCGTCAATGGCATCGGAATCCAGTACGCTGATCGTACTGTTGATTGCCGCCATAAAAGAGGCATATACGTTATCACACAGGGACGGTGTGTTAATCGCCGAATCCAACGAATAGGAAGAAAAGGGCGTCGGCGTCACATTCGCCTGCGCCAGCGCAATCTTCATTTCATTATAGCCTTCAAACCCCAACTGTTTACAAAAACGATAAATAGTAGCCTCTGCCATATTACACTCTTTTGCCAGCGATGATATGGAAAGAAACTGTGCCTCCTCTGCGTGTCTGGTGAGGTAGTCAGCAATAATCGTGCCGGACTTGGTCAGGGTGCCCTGTTTTTCCCGTAACAAATCCCAGAAGTTTTTGTTTACCATAGTAAATACCCTTTTTGAAATGCTTTCTCTTTTTATTTTGAAAAATTCCTTCTATTTATATAGAAAGGATAAATCAAAATGACAGTGTTTGCAAGTAGAATCTATATTTACGAAAATATTTTTCACACCAATAAAATCCAGGAAAGCACAATATTTTGCAAATCCTTTTCCTCGATTTCAACCACTTGTTTGGTATCGAACATTTTTTCTTCATTACTTTGTGCAACTCTAACAAATTTTTATTTAAAAACATATACACTACTGCCATAGACAAAATGAAAATTTTTTTCTAAAATGAAATCACTCTAACAAATACTTGATAAAAAGGAGAGAGAATATGAAAAAGAAAGTAATTGCAACTTTACTGACAAGTGCAATGGCTGTCAGCTTACTGGCAGGCTGTGGCACAACTGTAGAAAGTACCGGAAGCAGCCAGTCTACTTCCACCACCAAAACTGAAGAGACCGCAGCTCCCGCTGAGACCGAGACTGCTGCTGTTGAGACTGAAGTTGCTGAGGAAGACAACACCGATCTTTCCGCTAACATTACCTTATGGACTTATCCTATTGGTAAATGGGGCGATTCCGCAACTGTTGATTCCCTGATCTCCAGTTTCAATGCAAAATATCCCAACATCAACGTAACCGTTGAGTATCTGGACTACACCAACGGTGATGACCAGGTCAACACCGCAATCGAAGGTGGGCAGGCTCCCGACCTTGTAATGGAAGGACCTGAGCGTCTGGTTGCTAACTGGGGTGCTAAGGGACTGATGGTTGACTTATCCGACATTATGGATGACGAAGACCAATCCGAGATTTACGGCTCTGTATTATCTGCCTGCATGACAAAAGACGGTGAGGTTTATGAGTATCCTCTGTGTATGACCGCTCACTGTATGGCAATCAACAAAACTGTATTTGAGGCTGCCGACGCAATGCAGTATGTTGATGAAGATTCCCATACATGGACAACCGAAGATTTCTTTAAAGCAATCGATGCTGTTTACGCTCATACCGGTTCTACTGTAGGTGCTGTTTACTGTAGTGGACAGGGTGGTGACCAGGGTACAAGAGCTCTGATTAACAACCTGTACGGCGGTACCTTTACCGATGATTTACACACCAAATATACCGCTGATTCCGCTGAGAACGTAAAAGCAATCCAGGCACTGGCTGATACCGATGGAATCGCTTTCGATGCCTCCATCGCCGGTGGTGATGAAATCAACCTGTTCCGTCAGGGCGTTTTAAATGTAGCTTTCTGCTGGAACATTGCACAGCAGTTAAACTCCGATAACAACGATGCCGGTCTGACCAACAACGGCGACGAAATCGTATTCATGGCTTTCCCCGCTGAGAAGGCTGATGCTACACAGCTCTGTGGTGGTATCTGGGGCTTTGGTGTATTCGATAACGGCGATGCCGACAGAATCGCAGCATCCAAACTGTTCATCAAATACATGGCTGACAGCGCAGATGGAACCGCTGATGCAGTTCTGTCCTCCACCTACTTCCCTGTACGTGACACCGTTGAAGGCACAGATTTAACCGGTCTTTACAACGATGTTCCTACCATGCAGGAGTACAGCAAACTGATGCAGTACCTTGGTGACTACTATCAGGTAACTCCCGGCTGGACCGAGGCTCGTACCGCATGGTGGAATATGCTCCAGCAGGTTGGCAGCGGCGCAGATGTTCAGACTGCAGTTGATGAGTTCGTTTCTACTGCAAACGCAGCAGCAGCTCAATAAGTCTACAACTAGTTTAACCCTATAACTATACCAGAAAACCCTCCTCAGGATTTCCGGAGGAGGGTTTTCTTATCAAAAAAGTAACTGAAAGGATGGTGCTTTCCGTGAAATCAGCAGTGAAACCATCAAAACGCAGCCGTGTATTAGTGCGTAAGGAGACGACTGCCGCATACCTTTTTCTGCTCCCCAGCTTAATCTTCTTCCTGGGATTCGTTATCTACCCCATCGTTTTATGCGTGTGGACCAGCTTCTTTGACTCCACTATGAACGCCAAAGATGTATTTGTTGGATTTGCCAACTATAAAGAGTTATTCCAAGACAAAGTTTTCCTCGGAGCGTTAAAAAACACCTTCATTATTGTTGTCGTTTCCGTTCCGATTACCTGTGCTTTTTCCCTGTGGGTATCTTCCATTATTGTGGATTTAAAGGGATGGGCAACTTCTTTATTCCGAATCATCTTCTATCTTCCTGTTGTAACCGGTTCCGTAGCCGTTACCGTTGTATGGAAGTGGATGTTTAACAACTACTACGGAATTTTCAATTACTTAGGGACTACTACCGGTCTTATCGAAAAGAACATTAACTGGCTGGGTGACGAGCGTTATGCCCTTGCCTGCATCATTATCATCCTGCTTACCACTTCCGTAGGTCAGCCCATTGTCTTATATGTATCTGCCCTCGGCAACGTGGACGCATCTCTGGTCGAGGCTGCCAATGTAGACGGCGCCACCAGATTTCAGGCTTTCTGGAAAGTTAAATGGCCGCAGATTATGCCGACCACTTTATATATTCTCGTTATTACCACCATTAACAGTTTCCAGTGTTTCGCACTGATTCAGCTGCTGACATCCGGCGGACCGAATCACAGCACCGATACTATCATGTACTACATTTACTATTCTGCATTTAAACTGTACCGTTACGGTTATGGCGATGCAATGGGCGTTGTTCTTGCCATCATGATTGCTATCCTTTCCGCTATACAGTTTAAACTCGGAAACAGCAACGATTAGAAGGAGGAGAGAAAAATGAAAAAAGAGAAAAAATTAAATCATCCTTCTGTCTATAGAATTATCAGTATTATCATCATTGCCATTTTAGCGGTTTTATTTACCTTCCCGTTATACTGGATTATTACAGGTTCCTTTAAAACCAACGCAGCTATCAACTCTACTACCCCGATTTGGTGGCCCCAGGAGTGGACTCTGGCAAACTACCAGAAGCTGTTCAGCCGTCAGACTGCACCGCTGTTCCAGTTTACCATCCCCTTCAGCAGCCTGTTTACCGGCAGCAGCGACTTGAAACTGGTTGTATCCGGTCCCTCTGTACCCGCTGCAATCCGTTGGTTAATCAACACTGTGGTAATGGCTGTACTGTCCATGATTCTTACCTGTATCACTGCTGCCATGGCTGGATACGCTCTGGCAAAGAAAAGATTCGTAGGACGTCAGTTCCTGTTCACCATGATTGTATGTGCAATGGCTTTACCGAAACAGGTTATCTTAATCCCCCTGCTGCGTGAAATGTCCAATTTAAGTCTGTACAATACCATCTGGGCAGTTGTATTCCCCATCGTTGGCTGGCCTTTCGGTGTGTTTCTGATGAAACAGTTCTCCGAGGGTGTTCCTTCCGAGATGATTGAGGCAGCATCCATTGATGGTGCAAGTGAGGCAAAGACCTTCGTCCGAATCATTGTACCTATGATTAAGCCCGGTATCGGTGCGCTGGCTATCTTTACCTTCATCAACAGCTGGAACGATTACTTCATGCAGTTAATTATGTTATCCAGCACAAGCAACCTGACCATCTCCCTTGGTATCGCGAAGTTACAGGCAGAGAACGCTACTGACTTCGGTCTGATTATGGCAGGTGCTGCTCTGGCCGCTGTACCTATCATCATCGTATTCCTGATTTTCCAGAAATACTTTACAAAGGGTATTGCAATGGGAGCTGTAAAGGGTTAATTATTTCAATATAGAAGGATATGCGCCGTTGAAGGCGTGGAAATGAGGCAAAATAAATGAAAGACATTACAAAGTATCAAGGCGTCATCCCGGCATTTTATGCCTGCTATGACAAAGATGGAAATATTTCTGTAGAAGGTGTAAAGGCTTTAACCCGCCATCTGATTTCCAAAGGTGTGAAGGGTGTGTATGTGGGCGGTTCTTCCGGCGAGTGCATTTACCAGCACGTGGACGAACGCAAAAAAGTCCTGGAAACTGTTATGGAGGAGGCAAAGGGAAAGCTTACCGTCATTGCTCATGTAGGCTGTAACAACACCGCAGACAGCGTAGAGCTGGCTGCCCATGCCCAGAGCGTTGGTGCTGATGCCATCGCATCCATCCCTCCCATTTACTTCCACTTACCGGAATATGCTATCGCAGAATATTGGAACGCTATGAGTGCTGCTGCTCCTGATCTGGATTTCGTTATTTACAACATTCCTCAGCTGGCAGGCACCGCTTTATCCATGAATTTATTAAAAGAAATGCTGAAAAATCCCAACGTTATCGCTGTTAAGAACTCTTCCATGCCCACTCAGGATATCCAGCTGTTCAAGGCAGAGGGTGTACATCAGCGTGGCGAAAATGGATTCGTAGTGTTCAACGGTCCCGATGAGCAGTTTGTTTCCGGACGCGCTATCGGTGCTGACGGCGGAATCGGTGGAACCTATGCGGTTATGCCGGAGCTGTTCGTAACCATGGATAAGCTGATCCGCGAGAACAATTTTGCGGATGCCATGAAAATCCAGTACAAGGCTGATGCTATCATCTACAAAATGTGCGAGGCAAAGGGTAATCTGTATGCCGTAATGAAGGAAATCCTCCACAGAATGTACGGTCTGGAGCTTGGCAGCGTAAGACTTCCTCTCGCTCCTCTGGCACCGGAGGATGAGGCTGTTGTTGTAGAGGCACAGAAAATGATTGAGGCAGCGATCGCTGAACTTTAATCCGAGGAAATACTATGATTGCAGATTCTATCAAAAACATAACCCTCTATCGCGGGATGCAGCCCCATCTGGACACAGCGATTGACTTTTTGCTGAAGACAGATTTAAGCACACTCCCCGATGGAAAAACCGTGATTGACGGCGACCACGTTTTCGTCAATGTCATGGAGGCGGATTTGCGTGAGGCAGAGGGTGCCACCTTTGAATATCACAAAAAATATGCAGACTTACAGATTAACATAACCGGAGGTGAATATTGGGAATGTACTCTTTCCGGTGAAACCGCAGAGGAATACAGTGAGGAAAGGGATTGCGGTCTTATGACCGGAACTCCCACCTGTACCGGAACTCTGGGCAATGGAAGGTTTGCTGTCTTTTTCCCCATGGAATACCACAAGCCCAGTTGTATCAACGGAGACTGTACCCATGTACGGAAAGCGGTCATTAAAATTGAAGTTTCCTAAAACCCCTCATAAACTTTTTATTTCGTAGGGAAAATTTCCTATGAAATAAGGAAAATCCCAAGGCAGAAAACCTTGGGATTTCTCCAATTATAATTACGATTCAGATCCAAGCAGATTTGCCTTCTGTAAATGCTGGCATTTAGACAGAAGGGCAGATTTATATGGCGAATGGTGTCTGAATAGTTATTCCATTATCTAAAAAGAAAGGCAGGACTACATTATGGACAAAGAGGCAATATTTAAGCAGATTAAGGGAGGACTCATCGTCTCCTGTCAGGCACTGGAGCATGAGCCTTTGTATACAAAAGAAGGCGGCGTTATGCCTTTGATGGCAAAAGCGGCTGCACAGTCCGGCGCAGTGGGCATCCGCGCCAACACTGTCCGGGATATTACCCAGATTAAAGAGGCGGTTGACCTTCCCGTTATCGGTATCATCAAAAAGGATTACGAGGGAACTCCCATGTACATCACTGTTACCATGAAAGAGGTAGATGAGCTGGTGGCATGTGGCGTGGATATCCTGGCAGTTCAGGGAACCAGCGCACTGCGTCCCGACGGCAGCACGGCTCCCCAGTTTATCGCAGCCATTAAAGAGAAATATCCTGACCAGCTTGTGATGGCAGACTGTGCTACCCTGGAAGAGGGTATCGCCTGTGCCGAGGCTGGGGCTGATTTCGTAGGCACCACCATGCGGGGTTACACTCCCGAAACCAAGGGCATTGACGATATCGACTTTGATTTTATCCATGAGCTTTCCGAAAAATGTCCTGCAAAGATTATCGCAGAGGGACACATCCACTACCCGGAGCAGGCAAAAAAGGCTTTAGAGGCTGGTGCCTTTGCACTGGTTGTGGGCGGCGCTATTACCAGACCCGCTGAGATTACCGCAAGATTTGTCTCCGCAATCCAGAAATAAAGGAGTAACTTCTTATGAAAATTGTCGCAGTGGATATTGGCGGTACTGCCATCAAAGCAGGTCTTTGGGACGGAACAGAACTGACCGACATGAAAGAATGGGACACCGAGGCATCCCAGGGCGGTGCCCATCTGATGGAGCGGGTAATGCAGCTCCTCCACACTTATTCCGGTTTTGATGCCATCGGTATCAGCACCGCCGGAGAAGTGAACACTAGAAATGGTACGATTTTTTATGCCAACAGCAATATTCCCGGTTATACCGGCATGCCGGTACGGGGCATTATAAAAAATGAATTCCATGTCCCCGTGGCAGTGGAAAATGATGTAAACTCCGCTGCTCTGGGTGAACTCCATTCCGGCGCAGGTGTGGGCTATCCGGATTTTCTCTGCCTCACCTACGGAACCGGCGTGGGAGGCTGTATCATCATCAACGGACAGGTTTACTCCGGTGCATCCTTCTCTGCCGGCAGCTTCGGCGGCATTGTGATTCACCCGGAAGTCAAGAATGGCACAGATACCCTGGAGGGCTGTTATGAGCGCTGCGCCTCCACCACCGCACTGGTGAAACGGGCAAAGGCTGTGGACGAAACCCTGGACAACGGCAGAAAGATTTTTGACGCCATGGAGCGCCCTGAAATCAAAGCCGTGATTGACGACTGGATTGGGGACATCTGCACCGGTCTGGTTACCTTAACCAGCGTCTTTAACCCTTCCCGCATCATTCTGGGAGGCGGTGTCATGGCACAAAGTTACGTGCTTGCCCAGATAAAAAGCCGGGTAAAGGCACAGCTTTCTCCGGGACTTTCCCATGTGGAAATCGTTCCTGCAAAGCTGGGAAATACCGCAGGTCTGATGGGTGCTGTCAGTCTGGCTGAGAAATTATTAGAGAAGGAGGATTGAAAAACATGCAGAAGAATATTTTATGTTTCGGAGATTCCAATACTCATGGATATAATTCCAAAACCGGCGGTCGTTTCGATGTGAACGAGCGTTGGACCAAGCTTTTACAGAAAAATCTGGGGGATGATTACTATATCATTGAAGAAGGACTCAGCGGAAGAACCACTTCCTTTGAGGATCCGGTTTTTGAGGGACTGTGTGGCTTAAATGTCATCTATCCCTGCATGATGTCCCATGAGCCTCTGGATTTAGTCATTATCATGCTGGGCACCAATGATACCAAGGATCGCTTTAATGCCAATTCCTTTATCATCGGAAAAGGCCTGGAGCGTCTGGCGCAGAAAACCATTGACACCCACGCTGCCTGGAGAGGCGCTCCTAACGTGCTGTTGATTGCTCCGCCTCCCATCCATCCCGATTATGCCAAAACCGCGGTTGCCGGTGAGATGGGAGACAAATGCGTAGAGCGTTCCCGGGGTCTGGCAAAGGAGTTTAAGGATGTGGCAGACCGTCTGCATTGCCATTTTCTGGATGCAGGCTCCATTCCCGGCATTGAGATGTACCCCTACGACTGGATGCACTTAAGTCTGGAAAGCCACAAGCTTCTGGCAGACGAGCTGACAAAAGTGATTAAAGAGATACTTTAGGGATTATTGAAATAGAGAAGGTTTTGATAGAAAAA
>CAKRTZ010000069.1 GCA_934402515.1 uncultured Lachnospiraceae bacterium | reverse complement strand
GAATTGAAGGATCTGATTCAAAAAGGAAAAATCAGTGAGGACAGCCGTATTTTATTTGTAAATGATGGCAGTAAAGACCGCACCTGGGAAATCATTACCCAGCTGTCACAGCAGGATGAACATTTTGAGGGAATCAGCCAGAGCCGCAACCGGGGACACCAGAATGCCGTGCTGGCAGGATTGATGGAAGCCAAAGATCTGGCGGACATCACCATCTCCATCGATTGTGACGGACAGGATGATATCACAGCCATGGAAGCCATGGTGGACGCTTACCATGATGGAGCGGAGATCGTGTACGGAGTGCGCAGCAAGCGTACCACCGATTCCTTCTTTAAGCGTTTTACCGCAGAATCCTTTTACAAATTGTTGAACAGAATGGGAGTGGAATCTGTCTATAATCATGCGGATTACCGCCTGGTATCCTCCAGAGTCCTTCAGGAGTTTGCCAATTTCAAGGAAGTCAATCTGTTCCTCAGAGGCATGTTTCCTCTGGTGGGCTTTAAAAGCACCTGCGTCTACTATGAGCGCCATGAGCGCATGGCAGGAGAATCCCACTACCCTTTGTCGAAAATGCTGGCGCTTGCCTTTGATGGAATTACCAGCCTGAGCATTAAACCCATTCGTATGATTACCGGAATGGGAATTACTGTTTCACTCATCAGCTTTATCGGTGTGATCTGGGCAGTGATACGGGCTCTCACCGGTCACACGGTTGTGGGATGGACCAGTACCGTGTGCATCGTCTGCTTTATGGGGGGTATCCAGCTGATCTGCCTGGGTGTATTGGGAGAATATATTGGAAAGATTTATCTGGAGGTAAAGGCACGTCCCCGCTATATCATCAGCGAGCGTACCTATGAACAGGAGAAACATGAGTAATCTTGCAGTAATCACTGCCCGGGGTGGCAGTAAACGAATTCCGAAAAAGAATATCAAAGAGTTTTGTGGCAAGCCCATTCTTTGTTATTCCATTGGGGCGGCGCTGGAGAGTGGCTGCTTTGACGAAGTCATGGTTTCCACAGACAGTGAAGAAATCCGGGAGATCGCCTTACAGGCGGGGGCAAAGGTTCCTTTCTTGCGCAGTGAGCAGACCTCCAATGACTACGCCACCACCGCCCAGGTGTTGGAGGAAGTGTTAGGAGAATACGGGAAACAGGGCAGGCATTTTGATGCGGTGTGCTGTATCTATCCCACTGCTCCCTTTGTGACAGCCGGGAAGCTTCAGGCAGCCATGGAAAAGTTACAGGAAACAGGAGCGGACACTGTCTCTCCGGTGGTCAGGTTTTCCTATCCGCCCCAACGTGGTTTCGTGGTGCAGGACGGCTATACCGTGATGAAATGGCCGGAGAACCGTACGGCAAGAAGCCAGGATCTGGAGCCTATGTATCACGACTGCGGACAGTTTTATTGCCTGAATGCAGCCAGCTTTCTGGAACAGCACCAGATTTTTATGAGGAAAATGGTTTCCATAGAACTTCCAGAGTCCGAAGTGCAGGACATTGACACCATGGAAGACTGGAAAATTGCAGAATTGAAATACCGGCTGATGCAGGAGGGAATGCATGAGTAGCACCATCAAAATCAGAAATCGAATCATTGGGGAAGGACATCCTACTTATATGATTGCGGAGATGTCCGCAAACCATGCAGGAAGCAAACAGCATGCACTGGAGATTATCCATGCAGCCAAGGAATCCGGTGCGGACTGTATCAAAATCCAGACCTATACCGCGGATACCCTCACCATTGATTGTCATAACCAGTATTTTGCCATTACCGACGGAACCTGGAAGGGGGAGAATCTCTACAGCCTTTACCAGAAAGCCTATACCCCCTGGGAATGGCAGGCAGAATTAAAAGAAGAGGCAGAAAAGCTGGGACTGGATTTCTTTTCCACTCCCTTTGACAATTCTTCTGTGGATTTTCTGGAAGAAATCGGCATGGAATTCTACAAGATTGCCTCCTTTGAACTGGTGGATATTCCTCTCATTAAATATGTGGCATCCAAAGGAAAGCCTATTATTATGTCCACAGGAATGGGCAGCCTGGAGGAAGTGGAGGAGGCGGTTGCAGCGGTGCACAGTACCGGCAATGACCAGCTTGCTTTACTGAAATGTTCCAGTGCCTACCCTGCCATCACCGATGAGATGAAACTTTCCGTGATGACGGATATGCGGAAACGGTTTCATGTACCCACCGGTTTATCGGATCATTCTCTGGGCTCTCTGGGTGCGGTGACTGCCGTGGCAATGGGAGCAAATATCATTGAAAAGCACTTCTGTCTGGATCGCAAGTTAAAGAATCCGGACAGCACCTTTTCCATGGAACCCCAGGAATATGCAGCCATGGTGCGGGATATCCGCCTGGTAGAGAAAGCCGCGGGACAGCCGATTTACGGACCGGAGCAGTCAGAACTGGGCAACATGGCATTCCGCCGGTCCATTTTTGTAGTAAAGGATATCAAGGCAGGGGAAAAACTGACACCGGAAAATATCCGTGTCATCCGCCCAAGCAACGGACTGAAACCCAAGTATTATGAGGAAGTGCTGGGGAGAACAGCCAAGTGTGATATCGTTTTTGGCACACCCTTAAGTTGGGATGTGATTGAGGAAGCATAGATGGAAATAAGTTTAAGACCAGCGGTGCCGGAGGATGTGGACCTTCTCTTTCAGTGGACCAATGATCCTACGGTGCGTGCCAATGCCTTTTCCACTGATCCCATTCCCTATGAGAACCATGTAGCGTGGTTCCGGGGGAGACTGGGAAACCCGGATTGCCGGATTTATATTGGAATGAGACAGGAGAAACCGGTGGGCGTCATCCGGGTGGAACGAATCCAGGATGCACCCCAGGCGGGACTGATCTCCTACAGTGTAGACCGGGATGCAAGGGGACAGGGAATCGGCACGGAATTGTTACAACAGATTTGTAAACAGGATTTGGAAATGGATGGAATCCGGGTACTGGCAGGACAGGTGAAACTGGAGAATGTGCCTTCCCAGAGGGCCTTTGAAAAGGCAGGGTACCAGGAATTCCTGCGCAACGATCGATATGTGGAGTATCGGAAAAAATGGGAGAATACAAAATGAGTCGAAAGCTTTATATCCGGGTAGATGCCAACAGTAAAGTAGCCATGGGTCACCTCATGAGGTGTCTTACCATTGCAGATGCCTGCAAGGGACAGAAGATGGATGTGGAGTTTATCATGGCAGATGATGACTGCAGAGATCTGGTGGAGTCCAGAGGCTATTCCACATGGATTCTCCACACGGATTATCAGCACATGGAGGAGGAACTGCCCAAACTCCAGACCCACTTTCAGCATGCTCCGGAGACAGAATTCAGGGCACTGCTGGTGGACAGCTATCAGGTTACCGGGACTTATCTGGAGACCCTCAGTAAGAAACTTCCGGTAATTTACATGGATGATCTGGGAGAACGGGCATGGCCGGTGCAGGCAGTGGTAAACTACAATCACTATGCGATTCATCTTCCCTACACAGAACTCTATCGCAAAGAAAAAACGAAGCTTTTACTGGGAAGCGCCTATACGCCCCTGCGCCCCATGTTTGCAGAAGCGGCAAAAACATATGAGGTTCGTCCCAGAGTAAAAAATGTCCTGATTTCCACAGGGGGAAGCGACCCTATGGAGATTGCAGATAAACTGGTACATGAACTGATTTTGGATTCCGGGATGCCCTCTGACATCACCCTTCATGTTTTATGCGGCCCTTTCAGCAAAAGCTATGAGTCTTTGAAGAAATATGCAGAGATACTGGGAGAAGAACGGCTGCAGCTCCATAGTAACGTAACGGACATGGCAGGACTGATGAGCCAGTGTGATCTGGCAGTCTCTGCCACAGGCAGCACCATTTATGAATTATGTACAGTGGGGGTACCCACGGTCAGCTTTTATTTTGCAGAAAACCAGAGACTGGGAGCAGAAGAACTGGATCGCATCGGTGCCGTTCCCTGCGCGGGAGAAATCCCCTGGAAAGGGGACGGTTCACAGATACTGGACCATGTGCTTCAACGGGTGATCAGTCAGATGAAATTATACTGCAGAGAGCAGAGGCTGCGCCAAAATGCGTCCGTATATATGCGGGGAATCGTGGATGGCAGAGGAGCAGCGAGACTGGCGGAAGAATTTGTGGGAATCCTGGGATAGGTTAGGAAGTTGCGATGAAACGTAAGACCAATTACGAACTCCTCCGGATTGTGGCAATGCTGATGATCATTGCCCTGCATTATCTGGATAAAGGAGGAATTCTCCCCAAACTGAATACCGGGTTTAAGGTTGTGGGATATCTGGCATGGCTTCTGGAAGCCTTCTGTCTCATGTCCGTCAATGTGTATGTGCTGCTCAGCGGCTATTTCGGCGTGGAGAGCCACTGGCGGATACAGAAGGCAGCCACCTTGTGGGGACAGGTCTTTTTCTATTCCATGGGAATTGCCCTGGCTGCGGTTCTTACCGGAATTCTTCCGGTAAAAGAATTGTCCATTTACCAGTGGTTTGGTTATCTGTTTCCCGTTGTGACAGAGCATTACTGGTTTGCCACCTCCTATCTGTTTCTCTTTTTCCTGATGCCCTTTTTAAACGCAGGAGTAAAGAAATTGGAGAAAAAGCAGTTTCAGGGGATTCTGGCAGGACTATTACTGTTTACCTGCATAGCGAAAACAGTGATTCCCATGCAGCTTCCCACAGATCATCAGGGCTATGAGGTGCTGTGGTTTATCATCGTCTATCTGGTGGGAGCTTATCTGAGAGAATACGGAAGGCAGACCTCCCTTACCGAATCGGTTCTGACCTTTTGCCTGTCGGGAATCGCTTTGTTTGGTATTACCACTGCACTGAGATTTGTCTGGCTGAAAACTGGTTCCCTGGAGAATTTTATGGGGTATGCCTACTCCTATAATTACCTGTTCTGCCTGACCGGAGCAGTGGGCTTGTTTAGAATTTTCGGCCATATCCATGTGCAAAGTGAAAAATGGACAAGATGGATCTGCAGCCTTTCCGGATGCACCTTTGGGGTCTATCTGATTCATGAGCATATGGCACTGCGCTATCTGTGGCCCACCTGGTTCCACACGGAGAAGGTGGTGGGAAGGTTCTGGTTTCTTCCCCACATGCTCCTGACTGTTCTTGTGGTCTTTCTGGCCTGCGGGGCAATCGAATATTTGAGAAAGAGGATCTTTGCCTTTGTTGCGTTCAAATACAACGAGAAAAGAAACAAAACTTTATAAGATTGGGGTGGCGGTCATCCCCTCCCTTCTTTTGATCGGATATGCCCTGGTGGGGGTAAATCAGGGAGTGGATCTGGCAGATACAGGCTATAATATCGGAACTTACCGTTTCATGTTTCAGTGGGATGGCTACTGGACACTGGCCATGCTTTTGGCGAACCTGTTGGGATATGGACTGACCAGACTGCCAGGCGGGGGAACGCTGTTAGGACTCAATGTGTATACCTCACTGTTACTGGGAATCACGGCAGCAGCTGTTTATCTGGTATTAAAACGGAAGTTCCCCGCCTGGTGTGTTTTTTTAGGGGAAGTGATTGCCCTGGGAACCTGTTGGTGTCCGGCAACCATTTTGTATAATTATCTTACCTATTATGTGATTCTGCTGGCGCTGGCAGCCCTTTATCAGGGACTGACCCGGGAGAAAAATTTCTGGCTGGTGATGGCAGGTGCTTTGCTGGGCATCAATGTCTTTGTGCGGTTTTCCAATCTCACGGAAATGGCCTTTATTCTGGCGGTGTGGTATTATGTGATCTGCCGATGGAAGGATAGAGGAGAAACGGGGAAAACCCGGTTTCCGGCCTGCCTGCAGCCTACACTTTGGTGTATGCTGGGATATGCCATCGGTATGGGACTGGTACTTACAGGAATTGCCCTCACCTGCGGAATTCCCCATTATCTGCAAACCGTTGGCAATCTGTTTTCCATGAGTGGGACTTCGGAAAGCTATTCCGCCGCTTCCATGGTTCTGGATGCCTGGAGAGATTATCTGGCACAGCTGCCCTGGCTGCTGTTACTGGCGGCGGGAATCCTGGCAGGAACGATCCTGTTTCGTATCGGCGGAGAAGGAAAGGCGAAAGCAGCCAAAATACTTGTCTTTCTGGCGGGACTGCTGGTTCTTCTCCGGCTTTTCTGGGGAAGACGGATTCTCGGTACCGACTATTATTCCGATGGTGCTCTCTGGTATTTTGCGGTGATGTTTGTGGTGGCAGCCTATGGGGTCAACGTGATCTGCCTCTTCAGGAAAAAGGAGGATAGAAATCTGCAGCTGCTGTCAGCATTTGTGCTTATCACCTTGCTGATTGCACCCCTGGGAACCAACAATCACGCCTATGCCACCATAAACAACCTTTTCCTGGTGGCACCGGTGACTGTGGCCTTACTGGCTCGTTACTGTTTCGAGTTGGTAAAAAAAGGGAAGAACAATGCCTGGAGGCAGGCTTTGCGCTTCCCAGTAACCGCTATGGTGGTATTCTTTTTAGCCTGCGTCACCTGGCAGACTTTCGCCTTTCAGAACTGTTATGTGTTCGGTGACAGCAGCTCTGCAGAAAAAAGGAATACAAAAATTGAAAATAATGGTATACTAAGAGGGATTTATACAACAGAGAATAAGGCACGGAATCTGGAAGAGCTTTCCGGGTATCTGGAAGAGCAGAACTTACAGGAGAAATCCCTGTATCTGTACGGTAATATTCCGGCCCTGTGTTATTATCTGGATCAGGCGCCTGCCACCCCCATGATGTGGGCAGATCTGGATTCCTATGGAGAGGAAAGCTTCTTCGGAGATCTTTCCGGATTGGCAGGAATGCCTGAGGAGACAAGACCCTTGTTCATCCTTTCTCCGGAGCGGGTGACTGACCGTCCCTTTCCCCGGGAAAAGGAAGAAAAAATTCTACAATTTCTAAAACAGGAAAACTATGATCTCATTTTCTCCAATGGGATGTTTCAAGTATACAAATAAGAGATGGAGGTATGCATATGATACCCTTTAATATTCCTCCCTTTACGGGGAAAGAAATGGACTATATCCGTCAGGCAGTGGAAAACCAGAAAATCTGCGGTGACGGACCTTATACAAAAAAGTGCTCGGAGTGGATTGAACAGAAGACCGGGACAGCCAAGTGTCTTCTCACCACCTCTTGTACCCATGCCACAGAGCTGGCAGCCTTGCTGGCGGATGTGAAAGAGGGGGATGAGGTCATTATGCCGTCCTACACCTTTGTGTCTACGGCAGATGCTTTTGTTCTGCGGGGAGCGAAGCCGGTCTTCGTGGATATCCGTCCCGACACCATGAATATTGATGAGACACTGATTGAGGATGCCATCACTCCCCGGACCAAAGCTATTGTTCCGGTACACTATGCCGGGGTAGCCTGCGAGATGGACACCATTATGGACATCGCAAAACGCCATCATCTTCTGGTAATTGAGGATGCGGCGCAGGGCATTATGTCAACCTATAAAGGACAGGCTCTGGGGGCGATCGGGGATTTTGGCTGCTTTAGCTTTCATGAGACCAAAAATTACAGTATGGGAGAAGGCGGAGCCCTTCTCATCAAAGACCCCAAATATGTGGAGGAGGCGGAGATTATCCGGGAAAAGGGAACCAACCGCTCCAAATTTTATCGGGGACAGATTGATAAATACACTTGGGTGAACTATGGATCTTCCTATCTGCCAAGTGATATGAATGCTGCTTATCTCTGGGCCCAACTGGAACTGGCAGATGAGATTAATGAGAAACGGCTCTCCCTTTGGAATCATTACCGGGAGTTGTTGACACCCTTAAAGGAGCAGGGATACATTGAACTTCCCACGGTTCCCGAAGGCTGTGTACACAATGCCCACATGTTTTATATCAAAGCGAAAGACCTGGAGGAACGTACCAGATTGATCGACTTCCTCAAGAAAAATGAGATCTGGTCCGTATTCCACTACATTCCGCTCCACACGGCACCTGCCGGAATGAAATTCGGTGAGTTCCACGGGGAAGATCGATATACCACCAAAGAAAGCGAGCGGCTGTGCCGCTTACCCATGTACTATTCACTGGAATTAGACCAGGTGGAGTACATTGTCTCAAAAGTGAAGGAGTTTTATCAGGGATGAGAATAGACGGGAAGAGATGGGCAAGGTGGCAGGAACTCCTGACAGCATCCATTACAACTCTGTTTCTTGTTATCCTTCTGACCTGTCTGTTTGGATATCATTACGAACTGAACGATGATATCATGATCAAGGATTTATTATCGGGAAGCTATACAGGGACACCCAGCGGATATTGTATCCAGATACTTTATCCCCTAGGTGTCATTGTTGCGTTCTTTTATCGAATCTTCAGGATGCTTCCCTGGTATGGAATAATCCTGATCCTTGCCCAGTATGGCTCCTGTTTTCTGATTTTTGACCGCACCTTAAAGCTGGTGCAGAGAACGGTTCCCAAACTCGCCTTACTGGTGACGGAAGCGCTGTTTATTCTGGCGTATTTTTCCTATGCACTGGTGAACCTTCAGTATTCCATGACCTGTGCGTTTCTTGTGGGAGCGGCACTGTTTCTGTTTGTGACTACAGAAGTACGGCTGTCTGTGGGAGAATTCCTGAAACATAATATAGGAACCATCCTGTTGCTGGTACTGGCCTTCTGCCTGCGCACAGAGATGTTTCTGCTGTTAAGTCCTTTCCTTGCATTTGCGGGTTTTGCTTATTGGACCC
>CAKRTZ010000068.1 GCA_934402515.1 uncultured Lachnospiraceae bacterium | reverse complement strand
CTGCCGGACTGGGGGATGCTCCTTATCGCCTTTAGCTGTTCTGTGATTGGAACGCTGTACAATGGATTGGATGTGGGAAATCCTGCAGGAAACATTTTTCTGGGGTATTTTCTGGGAACAGAGGATGCCCAGGGAAAGGTGCTTTCCTATTTCGTATACCTCAACTGGCTTATCGTGCCGGTTTCCGGCTATGTGTTTGGCAAGAAAATGCGGAAGGTTCAGGACAAAGCGTTACTTTACCGCTGTATTTCTCCGCTATGCTTTCTGATTATCATTCCCTATTATGCAGTGGGAATCAGCAGGAGACTTGGCATGTTTGGAGACGGGGAAAACTGCTACTATCATGTGACTACGCCGGATGTGTTTATCTGTATTTTAACGGCGCTGGGGATGCTGGGGATTTATTACTGGATTGGCAGCAGGCTTTCCGAAAAAGTCATCCGTGTGGTAGGGCAGATTGGCAAGGATATGACAGCTTTTTACTTCATCCACTGGATTCTGGTGGCAGGAAGTGTCCATCTGGGACTGTACATCATCCGGGGAACCCAGGAGCTTTCCCAGGGCTGGGTATTATTGTTAGCCCTGGTGATTACTTTTGTATCCCTGGCACTGGCTGATTTGTGGAGCCGGAAGATTTGGAAAAGAGGGAGAAAAATTGAAAAAGCATAAACTGAGTACACGGGTTGTCTGGGTGGTGGTGGTCTTTTCCCTGCTGATTATTCTGGCAACCTGTATCTCCATTAACAACCGCTATAAAAAGGATATGATGAACCATTACAGCGAGCAGGCGCTTGCCTACGCCCGCATAGCTGCTGAGTACATAGACGGGGACAAAATCGCCGGGTATCTTGAGACTGGGGAGACGGATGCCTACTACGATGAGGTGGAGCGATGGCTCAATGCCAGCCAGAACAATTCGGAACTGGAATATTACTATGTCTATGTGCCCTATGAGGATAATCTGGTCTATGTGTGGGATGCCAGCGGCAGGGAAGGTGCCTGTGCACTGGGAGATTCTGAATCCTATATGGAAGGCGGAAAACAGGTATCCTTTGATGCCTTTCAGCGGGAGCCAAAGACCAGTGTGCTGATTAGCGAGGACGAAACTTATGGTTATATTGGCTCCGTGGTTTATCCTGTTTTTGACAGCACGGGAGAACCGGTGGCGCTGGTGGGCGTGGACATTTCCATGCCAGGGGTTAAGAGTGCCATTTTACAATTTGTGTTAAACACCTGCCTCCATATCGTGGTGGTGATTCTTTTGTTCTCCATCGGATTGATTGTGGTCATCCGCCAGAAGCTGGTGCGTCCCATTGATACCCTGAACCAGGCATCCCAGCAGATGGTAGGAAATCTGGAGAAGGGAGAAGAATTCTCCGTGGATGTCCACACCGGGGATGAAATCGAAGAACTGGCACGCTCCTTTGAGCAGATGAACCGGGAACTGGTGGAGTATATCCATCAGCTTTCCCAGGTGACAGCGGAAAAGGAGCGAATCGGTGCGGAACTGAATGTGGCAACCAAAATCCAGGCAGACATGCTGCCCAGCATTTTCCCGCCCTTCCCCGGACGGAAGGATATGGACATTTATGCCACCATGAATCCGGCGAAAGAGGTGGGAGGAGACTTCTACGATTTCTTCCTTATTGATCAGCAATATCTGGGCATTGTTATGGCAGACGTGTCCGGAAAAGGAGTGCCCGCAGCCCTGTTTATGGTCATTGCCAAGACGCTTATCAAGAACCGGGCACTGATGGGAGGAAACCCGGCGGAGATTCTGGAATTTGTCAACAACCAGCTCTGTGAAAATAACGAGTCAGAGATGTTTGTTACCGTATGGCTGGGCATCCTGGATTTGTCCACCGGTGTGATGACGGCATCCAATGCGGGACATGAATACCCGGCGTTTCGAAAGGCTGGGGGAAAGTTTGAACTGATTCACGATGACCATGGTTTTGTGCTGGCAGGAATGGAAGATATGCCCTACCAGAACTATGAAATCACCTTTTCGCCGGGAGATTCCCTCTATCTTTATACTGACGGCGTGGTGGAGGCAACCAATGCCAAAGAGGAGCTGTATGGAGATGTTCGGATGCTGGAGGTGCTAAATTCCCAGCAAGGCTCCGGGTGTGAGCAGACCCTTCATAATGTTTGGGATGGCATCCAGGGCTTTGTAAAAGATGCACCCCAATTTGACGATATTACCATGTTGTGCTTTACTTACTATGGATCTTCGGATTCCAAGGAAGATAAATAGTAACGATTCTGAATCGTTGCGAAAACAAAAAGAAGAGAACAGAAATATGAATCAGCAACAGAAGGCACCCACCAAAATACAAGTACGGGGTGCGAGAGTACATAATCTAAAGAATATCAATGTGGATGTGCCACTCAACGAAATTGTGGGGATTGCCGGGGTGTCCGGTTCCGGAAAATCCTCCCTGGCACTGGGAGTGCTTTATGCGGAGGGTTCCAGGCGTTACCTGGAATCCCTTTCCACTTATACGAGAAGAAGAATGACAGGGGCTGCAAAAGCACAGGTGGATGAAATCCTCCATGTACCGGCAGCCCTTGCCCTGCATCAGCGTCCGGCAGTTCCCGGAATCCGCAGTACCTTTGGTACGGGGACGGAACTGTTAAACAGCCTGCGGCTTATGTTTTCCAGACTGGCAAGCCACCGGTGTCCCAACGGACATTATGTGCCACCCACTCTGGCCGTGGCGGCGGAGCAGAAGTTTTTCTGCCCGGAGTGTGGAGCAAAGGTGCAGGCACCCAGTGCGGAGGAACTGGCATTTAACAGCCAGGGAGCCTGCCCGAAATGCAGTGGAACGGGAATGATACGCACTGTGGACGAAAGCACCCTGGTGCCGGACGAATCCCTGAGCATTGACGAGGGTGCGGTGCTGCCCTGGCAGACTCTCATGTGGTCTTTGATGAAGGATATTGCCAGAGATCTGGGCGTGCGTACCGATGTGCCCTTCCGGGAACTCACGGAAAAAGAACGGGAGATTGTGTTTCACGGCGAGGCTGTGAAGAAACACATGATTTATCAGAATAAAACCAGCGGTGCGGCGGGAGAAATGGATTTTACCTACTTTAACGCTATCTACACCGTGGAAAATGCCCTGGCGAAAGTAAAGGACGAAAAGGGCATGAAACGGGTGGAAAAATTCTTGAAGGAGGAAGTCTGCCCGGAATGTGGTGGAAGCCGTCTTTCAGAGCGGGCGAGAGCACCGAAACTCTGCGGAAAACATCTGGATGAGGTATGCCAGATGACACTGGTTGACCTGGTGGACTGGGTTGCCAGAGTGCCGGGGCAGCTGCCGGAGGAGATGCGTCCCATGGCAGAGAGCATCTGCGAATCCTTCCAGGTGGTGGCGAAATGTCTCCTGGATTTGGGACTGGGATATCTCACACTGGACAGGGCAGCATCCACCCTGTCCACCGGGGAGCGCCAGCGGATGCAGCTTGCGAGAGCGGTGCGGAACCGCACCACCGGTGTCCTGTATGTGCTGGATGAGCCATCCATCGGACTGCATCCCTCGAATATCGTCGGGTTAAATGCGGTGATGCACGACCTGATTGCGGACGGAAACTCTGTGATTCTGGTAGACCACGACACCCAGATTCTGTCGGAGTCCGACTGGATTATTGAGATGGGTGAGGAGGCAGGTGCAAAGGGCGGCAGAGTGATTGCCCAGGGCACGGTGGAGGAGCTGGCACAAAATCCCGATTCCCGTATTGGCAGATTTTTAGGAGGAAAAGGAGAAACACTGGTTCGCCCCAGAGCAAAGGCAGAGGAACTGTTTGCACTGGGAACCCTCCACTTTTCCACAGGACAGATTCACACTGTGAAACCCTTGGAGGTGGAGATACCAAAAGGCAGGCTGACGGTGGTAACCGGCGTGTCCGGTTCCGGGAAAACCACCCTCATTCTGGAAAGCCTTATTCCCGCACTGGAGGCTGTGACAAGTGGCAAAAAGATGCCGGAGCATGTGAAGGATATCCGGGCGGAGGGCATTGCCCATGTGAAACTCATTGATGCCACGCCCATCGGTATCAATGTGCGCTCCACCGTAGCCACTTATGCCAATGTTCACGATGAACTGCGGAAGGTCTTTGCCCGGACAAAAGCGGCAAAGGAGCGGGGGTATAAGGCGGGGGACTTTTCCTATAACACAGGAAATCTCCGTTGTCCTGTCTGTGACGGAACGGGAGAAATCAGCCTGGATGTGCAGTTCCTGCCGGATGTGGATGTACCCTGCCCGGAGTGCGGCGGCTCCCGATACAGCAAAGCAGCGTCAGAGATTCCCTATGAGAACAAACGGGGAGAAGGCTATTCCCTGCCCCAGCTTATGGAGATGGATGTGAACACAGCACTGGAGGCGTGCGAAGGACTGCGGACCATCCAGAACCGTCTGAAGGTGTTACAGGATTTGGGACTGGGGTATCTGACCCTGGGCGAGGAAACACCAAGCCTGTCCGGCGGCGAGGCACAGCGGTTAAAGCTTGCCAGCGAGATGGGAAAGGGACAGAGCGACACCGTGTTTGTCTTTGACGAGCCCACCATCGGACTCCATCCCCTGGATGTGCAGACTCTGTTACAGGTGTTCCAGACCCTGGTGGAGAATGGAGCCACGGTGCTGGTTATTGAGCATGACCTGGATGTGATGCACAATGCCGATTACATCATTGACATGGGGCCTGGCGGCGGAGAGGCTGGCGGACGGATTGTCGCCACCGGCACACCGGAGCAGATTAAGGCAGATAAAGACAGCATTACGGGACGGTATTTATAGAGGAAAACAGCCGGAAAATTCATCGCGTTACATTGTTTCTTTTGTAAAAATATGTTAAAATAGCCCGTGAAAGCGAGAGAAAACATGGGTTTACCGAAAAAACTTGGAAAACTTGTCAGCATCTTGTTGGTGCTGGGTATTTGTGTTTTGGGCATACAGCTTGAACAACATCAGCAGTGTGCCTTTTTTGCATGGGATGATCAAGGGGAAATCCCTGTAGAAAACCAGGTAGACCGCCGTGTTTTTAATCTGGATAATGATCTGCTGGGAGCGACTGCTTTTGACGTGGTTCGTGGAAGTTTGGAAAGTCCGTCTGCGAACGGCAAAAAGCTCGGAGTACAGCGTGGCCTGATTGCCGGCGTAATCCAGGTCTTGTGTATGGAGCAGATGAACTCTGTCCAGAATTTCGTGACCCGTTCCAGAATGTCCCGGCATCCGGATGTCCATCGCTTTATCATTTCTTACATTTATCATCAGAATGGAGAGAAACACTCCGATTCACTTTATTTTCCTGTTTAAAACTGCATAGAATTCATGGAGAAAGAAAGCCTGGAACCAGAAGTGGTCTGAGGTCTTGTTTCTGCATGCAAAAAAGGAGATAAGGATATGACACAGAATATTTTTGTTGGAGTGATGTTTGCAGCTGTTATCATCGTGTCCGGTCTGGTATGGTGGTATGAAAACAGTTCGGCAGCAAAGAAGGAAGATACGCAAGGGGAAACGGACGAGAAACATTCGGCAGAATAAGTACATGATTGGGAAATTAAATCAATAAAAGTAAGAGAAACGGCAGACTCAAAAAGGGAACGAGGCTGCCGTTTCTTTCTGGTACTGCCAAACGAACACAGAATTTTCACAAAATGAGCAGAATTTAAACACATTTCCAACGTATACTTTCCATGAATACAACAAGGGAGGTCTTACCATGATTGAAGTGGAAAATTTGGTAAAACGGTATGGAAATCACCTGGCGGTGGATCATCTGTCTTTTCAAGTGGAAAAAGGGCAGATTTACGGTTTCCTGGGACCTAACGGTGCCGGAAAATCCACCACAATGAATATTATGACCGGGTACATAGCAGCCAGCGAAGGCAGCGTAAAAATTGATGGACATGATATTTTGAAGGAGCCGGAGGAGGCGAAGAAATCGATTGGGTATCTTCCGGAAATTCCACCTCTTTATACGGATATGACAGTAGGAGAGTATCTGCAGTTCGTGGCAGAACTGAAAAAAGTGCCAAAGGCAGAACGAAAGGAACAGATTGCCCAGGCGATGCACACGGTAATGATTGAGGATAAGAAAAACAGTCTGATCAAGAATTTGTCCAAAGGTTATAAGCAGAGAGTCGGCCTTGCCCAGGCAATTCTGGGAAACCCGGAAGTGATTATTCTGGATGAGCCCACCGTGGGACTTGACCCCAAACAGATTATTGAGATTCGTGAGTTAATTAAGCATCTGGGAGAGCAGCACACGGTTATTTTAAGCAGTCATATTCTTTCTGAGGTGGCTGCGGTCTGTGACAAGATTATGATTATTTCCAGAGGAAAGCTGGTGGCATGTGATACCCCGGAAGGACTGGAGCGGATGATGGATGCCAAGGCACAGATTCAGTTGGAAGTACTGGGAACTGTCGGAGCATTGAGCGAGGCGTTGTCCGGATTGAAAGATGTGGAAGTGGAAAGCATTACCGTATCAGAACAGGACAGTGAGGTGATCTCCGCAACACTCCATACACCCAAGAATGTAGATGTACGTAAGGAACTGAGTAGAAGTCTGTTAGAGAACGGTTTACCGGTTCTGTCCATGAACCGTGTGGAGAAATCTCTGGAGGATATCTTCCTGCAGTTGACAGATGATGCAAAGAAGGAAGAAGAACCGGAGGAGAAAACCTCCGAAACCATAGAAGAAACCAGTACGGCATCGGATGAAAATGCAGCACCGGAACAGACAGAAAGTGAGGATGAGAATCATGGCAGCGATTTATAAGAGAGAGTTAAAATCCTATTTTCAGTCAGTGATTGGCTGTCTTTTTATTGGTGCGACCTTGTTTATGATTGGCCTGTACTTTACGGTATATAATTTGTTTTATGGATATCCGCAGATTTCCTATACATTGCAGAGCGTGGTCTTTTTGTTCATGCTGACCGTCCCTGTTCTGACCATGAGAATTCTGGCTGAGGAGCGGAAAAATAAAACCGACCAGTTGATTCTGACGGCTCCCGTTTCCGTGGGAAAAATTGTGCTGGGCAAGTATCTGGCACTGGCAACCATCTACACGATTCCCTGTCTGATTGTTGCGGTCTATCCCCTGATTCTATCCCATTTTGGTTCTGTGCCCATGGGAGAATCCTATCTGGCATTGCTTGCCTTTTACCTCTATGGACTGGCAGCTATTGCCGTTGGTACTTTTGTTTCCTCTCTTACAGAGAGCGTGGTAATCTCCGCAGTGGTAACCTTTGCCCTGCTGTTTTTAGGCTTTGTGATGGAAGGAATCATCAGCCTGATTTCCCAGAGTGGAAATCTGTTGACTAGATTTTTAAGTGTTTTTGCCATGTCACAACGGTTTTATGATTCTGTAGAAGGAACCCTTCACATTGATGCAGTGATTTATTTCTTATCCATCATCACGCTGATGCTGTTTCTTACCTGCCAGATGATTCAGAAACGCCGTTACAGTGTATCTGTGAAAAATATGTCTCTCAGTGCCTATAATTCCACTATGACGGTGATTATTGTGGCAGTGGTAGTAGCTGTGAACCTCATTGTGGGGGCACTGCCCAACAAGTATACTGTCTGGGATCTCACAACGAATAAGCTGTATTCCCTGACTCAGGACAGCATTGATTATGTTTCCGGCCTGGATGAGGATGTGACGATTTATGTATTAAATACAGAGGATAACACAGACTCCATGGTGAAACAGACACTGGAGCACTACAAGGATCTGACAGACAAAATTTCCGTGGAATATGTAGACCCGTTGGTTAATCCGAAATTTGCATCCCAGTATATGGATGCTGCCACCACGGTATCCAGAGGTACGATTATTGTGGAAAGTGACAAACGTTATAAAGTAATCAACAACTCCAGCCTGTATGAAACCAGCATGGACTACAGTACCTATCAGAGTACCACCACGGGATATGATGGAGAGGGACAGATTACCAGTGCTATCGCCTATGTGGTCAGTGATGAAATGCCTAAGATTTATATTACTACCGGACACGGGGAGCAACAGCTGGAAAGCTCCTTCACCCAGTTAATAGCCAAAGCAAATATTGATACGGAAGACTTACAGTTGATGGATGTGGATGCGATTCCGGAGGATGCGGCAGGAGTGCTGATCGATGCACCTACCAGTGATTTTTCTGAGGACGATGCGGACAAAGTGATTGCATATCTGAATCAGGGCGGAAAAGTGTTCGTGGTTGCCGGATATACCGAAGATTCCCAGCCAAATTTCCAGAAGATTTTAAATTATTTCGATTTAGAAGCAGAGCCGGGTATGGTTTTTGAAAGCAATCAGAATAATTTTTATCAGAGCCCTTATTATCTGTTGCCTGATATTTCCACTTCCAGCAGCCTTACCAGTGCCATTGCAGGAAACTACTATATTTTTGCACCTTATGCAGTGGGAATTACGCAGATCGGGGAAGATGACAGCGTGTCCATCACGCCGCTATTGACTACCTCTGATGATGCTTTTTCCAGAACCGATTTGAGTAATGCGGATTCTCTGACGCCGGAGGAAGGGGATATTACCGGATCTTTCTATATCGGACTGGAAGCAGAGAAAACGTTGGATTCCGGCAGTGCCAGCATGCTGTTATTTTCCAGTTATGTAATGTTTACCCAGTCTGCTGACTCCATGGTATCCGGAGCCAACTCTCAGCTGTTTGCCAACTGTCTGGGAACCTTTGGAACCTATGAAGCCGGAATTTCCATTCCAGTAAAGACTTATGAGGTTTCAACCTTACTGTTGACACAGCAGAACATTATCATTCTGGCAGTGATCATTACCGGAGTAATTCCTCTGGCATTTTGGGTAACCGGTCTGGTGGTATGGCTGCGACGCAGAAAGAAAGCGTAAGGAATAGAGGGATAAGATTTATGAAGAAAAAGAAAACAAGAACCATGCTTATTATGGTTTTGGTGCTGGCTGTGTTGGTATTGGCTTATGTGCTTTTACAGGTACACAATAAAAAGGCCTCGGAAACGGACAGTGGAAGTGACAGCTATGTAGTGACGGATTTTGATGCGGATTCCATTACCAGTATCACCTATACCTATGATGGGGTGACTACGCAGTTTCTAAAGGAAAATGATACTTGGGTGAACGCTGATGACAGCACCATGGAATTAGATCAGGATAAGGTGGCAAATCTGATCACAGAGGTGAACAACATTTATTCGGAGAACCAGATCACAGATGTGGAGGATTTATCCCAGTACGGGCTTGATCCGGCAGTGGTAACCGTATGTATGAAGAGTGATGATGCTACCTATACGCTGTTATTTGGAGATTACAATGATGCCATTTACCAGAATTATGTAGCGCTGGAAGGCGAGAATACGGTGTACACTACCATCCGTGCAAAATGTAACGCCTTTGAATCTCCGGTGAGTGATTTCATTGCGGAAGAATAAAATAAAATCATAATATGCCGACCCTGGAGGTAAAACTTCGGGGTCGGTTTTTCGTTATTCTTTATCATAG
>CAKRTZ010000067.1 GCA_934402515.1 uncultured Lachnospiraceae bacterium | reverse complement strand
AATGCCATCTGTCACTTCTTCGGAATCCGAAGGCTGAAAATACTGTTTAATAGCTTCCGCAATGGCTTTGACAGAATTCAACTCGCTGGAATCCAATAAAATCACAAATTCATCACCACCAAAGCGATAAACCCTTCCTTTTTCGCCCACACAGGACATTAACGCTGTGGCAGTAAGCTTCAGACAGGAATCACCGTGGATATGTCCATAAGTATCATTATGGGTCTTAAAATGGTCAATATCGATAATCGCAATACATAATTTTCCCCGCTTTGCCCTTGCATCCTCCATTCGGGACTGGATATCTTCTTTTAAAAGAAAACGGTTTCCCAATCCGGTCAGGGCATCAATTTTTGACTGCCGTTCTGCGGCACGACGCTCGCTTTCTTTCCTCTGAAGTAAAACCTTCTGTGTAAAGGACTCCGTACGTTCCTTCAGGAGTGCCTGCTTATGTACCATATAAAGCTCTGCATGACGGATACAGGAGGCGTGATACTGGTCAATGTCATTAATGGATTTGCAATAATCCATCTCAAATTCGCAAAGTAATAGCTTATAGTAAAAAGTATTTTGTTCCGCAGCGTATTGCCGGAAGAAATCAAGAGCCTGTTGGAAGTGAGAGTAATCCTCCATATCCTTTAACAAAAAGATCAGTTCCTGAATACTTTGCACCAGATCATTGGGAGAGATAAGATTCAGATGCCCGATGAGTTCCCCGATGTGTTCCAGGACAAAATCTCTGCGGTTCATATACCAATACAGATGGCACTTGATGATGAGCATGGAGATACTCGCGGAGGAATTCGCATCTTCGTCTGTAAGCAATGCCTCGCAGCGCTCCAGAAATCTTTCTCCCAGGAAGATGTCTTTCTGATGAATACTGGAAATCAGCAGATTCATGCTGTTTACCAGACACCAGCCATGGTATCGGGAATCCGCCTTACAGGCATCATGTTTCAAAGCCCTTTCCGCCTTCAGAAAATATTCAATGGCGGTAGAGTGGTCATTTGCCTCCTGGTAACGACTTCCCAGATTGATATAAAACAAAGGAAAAAGGGCGTCTATATGGTGCTCCATACAGCAGGAAAGTCCCTTTAAATAGCAGTCTACCGCCATCATTTCGTTTCCTGCAGAAACATAGCTGACACCCATGATATTCTGGGCGGACGCGTATATGTAGTATTCTCTGGCAGCTTCGGCCTGCTCGGCCAGGATTTGTGCAGACTGAATTGCTGCTGTAAGTTTTCGATGGTTCAGGCTGCTGACACATTCATCCAGCATTTTCAGCCAGGAAGTATTGGTTTCCGTCTTCATGCATAGTACCTTTGTATCATAAAAAATTTTTTATTATTGTACCACGACTTTTTATACATGACTATAAAATTTTTGCATGAAAAGCTCAATCCTTTGTAATCTGTCTCGCCACATACACACCGCTGGCAGAAGCATGGGACAGGGAGTGGGTCACGCCGCTGCCGTCACCGATGATGTAAAGCCCCTTATGGCAGCTTTCCAGATTTTCATCCAGATCCACCTCCATGTTGTAGAACTTCACTTCCACGCCGTACAGCAGAGTATCATCGTTGGCAGTACCGGGAGCGATTTTATCAAGAGCATAAATCATCTCGATGATACCGTCCAGGATTCGTTTGGGCAGAACCAGACTCAGATCACCGGGGGTGGCAGAAAGGGTAGGAGTCACCATGCCCTCCTCGATACGTTTCGTGTTACTCCGGCGTCCACGCACCAGATCGCCGAAACGCTGCACAATGACACCACCGCCAAGCATATTGGAAAGACGGGCAATGCTCTCGCCGTAGCCGTTACTGTCCTTGAAAGGCTCGGAGAAATGCTTGGAAACCAACAGGGCAAAGTTGGTGTTCTCCGTCTGTTTGTCAGCACCCTCATAGCTGTGTCCGTTTACGGTTACGATGCCGTTGGTGTTTTCGTTTACCACGATGCCGTGGGGATTCATACAGAAGGTACGCACCGCATCCTCGAATTTCTCTGTGCGGTACACAATTTTGCTCTCGTAAAGCTCATCCGTCAGATGGGAGAAAATCACAGCGGGCAGCTCCACACGCACACCGATGTCTACCCGGTTGGATTTTGTGTTGATGTCCAAATCCTTACAAATCTGCTCCATCCACTTACTGCCGCTACGGCCTACGGAAATAATACATTTCTCGCAGTCGTAGGCGGCGTCCTCGCAGTGGATGCGATAGCCGTCCTCCAATACCTCCACGGTTTTTACCGGGGTATCGAAATGGAAATCCACCTTATCCTTCAGCTCTGCGTAGAGATTTTCCAGCACAATAAAGTTGATGTCTGTACCCAGATGGCGCACGGAGGCATCCAGAAGATTTAATTTATTCTGCATACAGATTTTTTTAAAGGAAGTACCTGCGGTGGAGTACAGCTTTGTGCCTTCTCCGCCAAACTTCATGTTGATGTCATCCACATAGCGCATCAAATCCAGCGCCTGGTTTTTGCCAATGTACTCGTAGAGCGTACCGCCGAAGGCATTGGTGATGTTGTATTTTCCGTCGGAAAAAGCGCCTGCACCGCCGAAACCACTCATAATGGAGCAGCTTTTACAGTTGATACAGCTTTTGATTTTGTCTCCATCGATGGGACAGTGACGTTTCTCCAGAGCATGGCCGGATTCAAACACGGCAATTTTCAGGTCGGCATTGCGCTGCACCAGCTCATAGGCAGAAAAAATTCCACCGGGACCTGCACCGATGATAATCACATCATATTTCATATTTATGTAATTCCTTTCTCTAAAATGGGATTTGGTATTAGAAATCATCACGAAAATTTGCTCAACACACCTATTATAGCATGAGCCAAAGGTTCTGTGTACCATAGAATTTGGGTAAAAAGGGCGAATTACCTGAAATTCATATAGATTACCCGACAAAAAAGTGCTATAATCTTTGTGCATATTATCAGAAGGGAAAAAATATACCATGGGACGGATCATTGCAATTGCAAATCAAAAGGGTGGTGTGGGCAAAACCACCACAGCCATTAACCTGTCCGCATCACTGGCAGCGCTGGGCAAAAAAGTACTGGTTATCGACACGGATCCTCAGGGAAATACCACCAGTGGTTTCGGTGTGGATAAAAACAATCTGGAAAACACCATCTATGAACTGATCTTAGGAGAATGTTCCATACAGGACTGTATGATCAAAAACGTGGTGGAGGGTGTGAGCATCCTTCCTTCCAACGTGAATCTGGCAGCAGCCGAGATCGAACTGATTGGTGTAGACAGAAAAGATTTTATCTTAAAAAATGAAATTGACTACATTCGTGATTCCTTTGATTTTATTCTGATTGATTGTCCTCCCTCTTTAAATACACTGACTATTAATGCAATGACAGCGGCGAATACGGTTCTTGTGCCGATCCAATGCGAATATTATGCGCTGGAGGGACTGAGCCAGCTGATACATACCATCAATCTGATCAAGGAGCGCCTGAATCCGGATCTGGATATTGACGGTGTGGTTTTCACCATGTACGATTCCCGTACAAACCTGTCCACACAGGTGGTGGAAAACGTAAAAAGCCATTTAAATCAACATGTATATGAGACAATGATTCCCAGAAACATCCGCCTGGCGGAAGCACCCAGCTACGGGCAGCCCATCAATCTGTACGATCCGAAATCAGCCGGTGCAGAGAGCTACATGGCGTTGGCAAAGGAAGTCATTGACAGGAAACTGTAGAAAGAGAAGGTAAAGATATGGCGGCAAGAGGATTAGGAAAAGGTTTGGATTCCCTGATTCCTGTAGGACAGGCACCGGTATCTTCAAAGAAAAAACCGGATAAAGATATCAATGCATTGAAGGAAGGGGAAGCGCCGGTTATGGTAAAGATCACCAAGATCGAGCCCAACCGGGAACAGCCCCGTAAAAACTTTGATGAGGATGCTTTGCTGGAACTGGCAGATTCCATCAAACAGTTTGGGCTGTTGCAGCCCATTCTGGTGCAGGACCGCAAAACTTACTATGAGATTATTGCCGGTGAGCGCCGTTGGAGAGCATCCAAGCTGGCCGGATTGAAGGAAGTCCCGGTCATCATTCGTAACTATACGGAACAGGAAATCGTGGAAATCTCCCTGATTGAGAATATCCAGCGTGAGGACTTAAATCCCATCGAGGAAGCCCAGGCATACAAACGGCTTCTCACTGAGTTTAACTTAAAGCAGGATGAGGTGGCAGAACGGGTTTCCAAGAGCCGTACTGCGGTGACCAACTCCATGCGGCTGTTAAAACTCTGTGATGAAGTACAGCAGATGGTCATCAGCGACATGATTTCCACCGGACATGCCCGTGCAATTTTGTCCGTGGAGGATCCCAAGCAGCAGTACGAACTGGCACAGAAGATTTTTGATGAAAAGCTCAGCGTGCGTGATGTGGAAAAAATGGTGCGCAATCTGGGCAAACCTGCCAAAGAGAAAAAGGCTGCAGATAAGGGTCTGGATGTAATCTATGAGGACATTCAGGAAAAACTGAAAAATACATTAGGAACAAAGGTTGCAATCAGCTCAAAGGGAGATGGTGCCGGCAAGATCGAGATTGAATTTTATTCCCATGAGGATCTCGACCGTCTGGTGGACATTTTCAACGGACGCAGGTAAGCAGCCGTTTTAAGGGAAAGAAGAGGAAATACGGTGACAAGTGGAATTTTCCAAAGAATGGGTCTGGGAGGCTTAGATCTGGGATATGTATTGATTGGCATGCTGATGCTTATCCTGGCATTACTGGTGATGCTGATTATCCTGATGGTACAGTTCTCCAACCTGAAAAAACGCTACGCAAAATTCATGAGGGGCAAGGACGGGAAAAGTCTGGAAAAAGACATTGTCTCCCTTTATGAGGACAATCAATTTTTGAAATCATCTGTGGAAAAGGATAAGAAGGATATCCGTGTACTGTTTAAAAACATGGAGTCCGCATTCCAGAAGGTGGGCATTGTGAAATACGATGCCTTTCAGCAGATGGGCGGGAAACTCAGTTTCAGCCTTGCACTGTTAAATGAAAAAAATGACGGATTTATCATTAATTCCGTTCATAGCAGTGATGGCTGTTATTCCTATACCAAAGAGATCAGGGGCGGACAAAGCGAGATTTCTTTGGGAAATGAGGAGAAGGTAGCACTGGAAATCGCTATGGGGGAGGAAGCCTGAACTACGGCGTTAAGGGAAGAAAGTAAGAAATGAAGATTTGTAAGGTAAGCCAGTTAAAGGGAGGAGAGGTTCTTGCCAGAGCAGTGCTGACAGACAGCTATCAGGTACTGTTGGGGGAAGGAACCCAGTTACAACCGGAATATATTAACAAGATACAGCAGCTGGGAATTGAGGAAGTCTTTATTGAAACACAGGATGCTGAAAAAGTGGAAATCCTCCGGGAAGAGACAGAAACGCAATTCAAGGAGAAGGTGCGGGAAATTCTTGAGCACCATACCTACAGCCACAATCAGGAGCTGGAGCAGCTGGCCGAGACGGCGGATCATTTGATCAGCAATATTCTGGAAGAAGAGGAAGTCATTGAACAGGTCTATGACATTCGGGAAAGAAGTTCTGACCTGTACGAGCATTCTATCAGCATCTGCACATTGGCAGTTCTTACGGCACTTAAGCTGAAGACGAACCGGGAGATGGTACATGATATCGGTGTTGCCTGCCTGCTCCATGATCTGGGGCTGCGGTATCTCACCATTCAATATGCAAATCAACCCATTGAAGAACTTTCGGAGGATGCACGTAACGAGTTTATGAAGCATCCGGTTTATGCCTATTCTGCCCTGAGAAATGAAAAATGGATCTCAGACGATGTGAAAAACATGATTTTATATCATCACGAGCAGATGGACGGCAGTGGATATCCACTGAAAGCCCGTATGCTCACCCTGGAAAGTCGTGTCTTGAATTTGTGCGATGCCTTTGATGAGATGATCTGTGGTATCGGATGTAAGCGCCGGAAGGTCTATGAGGCGATCGAGGAATTAAAGAAATACCGGGGCATCCGCTATGATGGAAGGATTCTGGATGCATTTCTGGAGTTCACGGCGGTTTACCCTGCGGGAACCTTTGTGCTCACTAATGAAGGAGAGACAGCGTTAATTATCCACCAGAATAAACAAAGTCCGGATCGCCCGGTGCTGCGCATTGTGATGGACAAAGAAGGAAATTCCCTCACAAAAGAAGTAATCAAGGATTTATTGGTCTTTACCGATGTATTTATTGAAAAGGCCGTGGAAAAATAAAGAAATAAGGAAAAAGAGGTATTAGAAATGATCGATATCAAGTTTTTACGCGAGAATCCTGATGTGGTAAAAGAAAACATCAAGAAGAAATTCCAGGACGAAAAACTTCCCTTAGTTGATGAAGTGATTGCCCTTGACGCTGAGAGCCGCAAGGCAAAACAGGAGGGCGATGACCTGCGTGCAAGCCGTAACAAGATTTCCAAGGAAATCGGCGGACTGATGGCACAGGGCAAAAAAGAAGAGGCAGAGGCAAAGAAAGCAGAGGTTGCAGCCGGAGCGAAAAGACTGGCAGAGCTGGAGGTCCTTGAGGCCGAGCTTCAGGAGAAGATCACCAAAATCATGATGGTCATCCCCAATATTATCGATCCTTCCGTACCTATCGGTAAAGATGACAGCCAGAACGTGGAAATTGAGAAATTCGGTGAACCTGTTGTTCCTGATTTTGAAGTACCCTACCATGCAGATATTCTGGACAGCATCAGCGGTCTGGATAAGGATGCTGCAGGCCGCACCAGTGGAAACGGTTTCTATTATTTAATGGGTGATGCAGCCAGAATTCACTCTGCCATGATCAGTTATGCCAGAGATTTTATGATTGATAAAGGCTTTACCTACTGTATTCCTCCTTTTATGATCCGCAGCAGTGTGGTAAACGGTGTTATGAGTTTTGCAGAGATGGAAACCATGATGTACAAAATTGAGGGTGAGGATTTATATCTCATCGGTACTTCCGAGCATTCCATGATCGGCAAATTCAAAGGCGAGATTGTGGAGGAAAAGAGTCTTCCCGTCACCATGACCTCCTATTCTCCCTGCTTCCGCAAAGAAGTAGGAAGCCACGGTATCGAGGAACGTGGCGTATACCGTGTACATCAGTTTGAAAAACAGGAGATGGTTGTGTTATGTAAACCAGAGGAATCCATGGACTGGTACAACAAGATGTGGTCTTACACCGTAGAGTTCTTCCGCAGCCTGGACATCCCGGTTCGTACACTGGAATGCTGCAGCGGCGACCTGGCAGACTTAAAAGTAAAATCCTGCGATGTTGAGGCATGGAGCCCCAGACAGCAGAAATATTTCGAGGTTGGTTCCTGCTCCACCCTGGGTGATGCACAGGCAAGACGCCTGGGTATCCGTACCAAGGGCGAGAAGGGCACCTACTTCGTGCATACCTTAAACAACACCGTACTGGCAACCCCCAGAGGACTGATTGCGTTCCTTGAGAACAATGTAAACGAGGATGGCAGCATCAACATCCCGGTGGCACTTCGTCCGTACATGGGCGGCAAGGAGAAAATCCTGCCTACAAAAGCAAAATAACACACATAAAACAATAGAAGAAAGAGGGTGAAATCTTTGCATAAATTCCTGCGTGCGGTTGGATTCAGCAAGCTGTCTGACCGGAGAGAATTACAAAAGCTTGTGACAGACTGTATCGTCAACGCTACCACACGCGCTTACACCTCTAATATGGATGAGAGCATGAGTGCGGAATTTTGCAAAGATTTTGCTCCCGGAATGGGAATTGCAGTCTGTGGTGAGTTCGATAAGGATGACCACTTTACCTACGATTACTATTACCCCTATATCCGCGGGCAGCAAATCAGCTCCCAGGAGGACATCTCCGTGGAGCGCCATGCTGCCGAGGATTCCTACGCCGGGGTCTGTGATGAATGTAAGGTGGGTGTGTCCCTTATTTTTTATCTGCAAAACAAAATTCCCTATATGAAGGCACAGGTGCAGAACCGCTTGCCCATCCGTGGCACTACGGTCAACCTGTCGGCATTGTCTGTCAGTGGCACCATCATGCTCCCCATCGACAAAAGCGAACAGGACAAAGCCAGGGTGCAGAAGGTTTCCCAGAACCGGAGGACTTTGATTGATGCCGCCCGCCGGGGAAATGAGGACGCCATTGAATCCCTTACCCTGGAGGATATGGACATGTATACCATTATCTCCAAACGGATTCAGAACGAGGATGTGTTCAGCCTGGTAGATACCTATTTCATGCCCTACGGTGTGGAATGTGACCAGTACTCTGTGCTGGGTGAGATTACGGACTGCCAGATGCTCACCAATGAGCTGACCGGTGAGCAGATGTATCTGCTGACATTGAACTGTAATGAATTGACATTTGATGTCTGTATCAATATAATAGATTTGTTTGGGGAGCCAAAGGTGGGACGCCGTTTCAAAGGTTCCATCTGGCTGCAGGGATATATCAACTTCCCTGAATAACCCATTTTGTTCCCATAGTTAAATGGATATAACAAGCGCCTCCTAAGCACTAGTTGAGGGTTCGATTCCCCCTGGGAACGTTGATACAGCGGCAATGAAGATAGTTTCATTGCCGCTTTTCTCGTGCAGAATTGCAATTTCAGTGACAAATTTGTCAGCGAAACAAGGTTGAAAATGCTGATTTTGTCAGCGGGAATGGATGCTTGTCACCAATTCACATTTTCTGGTCTGTCACCCAGGGGGATTAGCTACAGTGTAGGATGAGTTTTGGGGTGTAAAATTAGGAAAAGCAGTGAAACAAAACACGATATTCTTGTCTGTGATATCAGGCCTGTCGGAAGAGTCCGTTCAGATTAGAGAAATACAATCTATTCTGGACGGGCTTTTTTGCGTTCAGGGAAAGGAAGTTGCCTATGGAAGAAAAGAAGGAATTGCTGGATCAGGATGAAAGAGTTGTAGAGATTGAGCTGGAAAGACTTCGGGGATTTGTAAACCATCCATTCAAGGTTCAGGCGGACAGTCAGATGATTGAATTGCAGGAGAGCATTAAGAAGTATGGAATATTGATAGACCGCGTAGTATTCAAAACGGAGCAGCTTCACAGATTTTTCCCTGTCAGTTACACGGCAGAGCAGATGAGGCGTGAAATTTTGGAAATGTTGAAATTAAATATGAACAAATATTGGGATACAGAAATAGATAGGATGACACTGAATGGGAATTCTGTTTATATAGATAACTGTCAGGAAAATACTTATCCAGAAGTTCTGCACTCTGATCAAAGAAATTTCTAATCAGTTCCATCTGTATTTTAATATCTCCGCCATCATCAGAATACAAATCCATGAACATCTGTTGCACTGTCTCCGGCTCTCTGCGTGCAAATTCTACAAGTCCATAAAATGGTTGCGTATAACTGTCGATAATATGATTGTTGAAATATATGGTTTAAAATATGTTACTTTATTATGAGATTTTTAATATTTTATCAATTAACTCTGACACAGATTTGACACAGCCTTCTGCATATTGCTTTACAGTAGCTGAAGAATGATGGAATGTATAACCAT
>CAKRTZ010000066.1 GCA_934402515.1 uncultured Lachnospiraceae bacterium | reverse complement strand
CAGCCGCAGTTCCCGGCGTTTGAGGGCGTTGTCCCACTCCATCTGCTCCGCCGGATCGTCAGGGTTTAGCAGAAGGGGCGGCACCTCCGTGGGCTTGCCGTCCTCTCCCATGTTGACCATGACGAAATACGCACGGTTGATGGGATGACGGGTGCCGTCCGGGTTCTCTTTGTAGGTGTCAACGCGGACTTCCATGGAGGTTTTCCCCACATAGGTCACCCGCCCGGTGAGCACCAGCACATCGTTGATAAAGGCGCCTGCCTTAAATTGCAGATTATCGATGGCTGCGGTGGTGGCGTTGTGTCCACAATGACGTCTGGCAGTAGCCCCCGCCACCTCATCGATCCATTTCAACAGCTGACCGCCAAACAGGCGGCCAAATCCGTTAATATCCGGATAGATTACCACGTGCACCTGCTCGGTCATTGAATCTGTCACTTTTTTCGGTTCCATTGTTATCTCCGTTTCTGACTGACTTCCTCCAGCTGGGAAGTATACAGTCTGTAGTAATACCCTTTCTTCTCCATAAGTTCATCGTGGGTTCCTACTTCCATAATACCACCATCGTCAATATACATAATCTTATCACAGTTACGGATGGTGGAAAGCCGGTGGGCAATAATAAAGGAAGTCCGCCCCTGGAGCATGGCATTCAGACCAATCTGCAACGCTTTTTCCGTCTGCACATCAATACTGGAAGTCGCCTCATCCAGAATGAGAATGGCAGGATCAGACAGCAGCGTTCTTGCAAAGGAAATCAACTGTTTCTGCCCCTGGCTTAACATGGAACCTCGCTCCCGCACTTCCGTCTGATAACCTTCCGGCATTCTGCTGATAAACTCATCTGCACACACAATTTTGCTGGCCCGGATAATTTCATCCAGACTTGCATCTAACTTTCCATAACGAATATTATCTTCAATGGTACCGGAAAAAATAAAACTATCCTGCATCATGATTCCCATCTGGGAGCGCAGAGAATGAATGGTTACCTTGGAAATATCCTGATCATCAATGAGGACTTTTCCTCCATTTACATTATAAAAACGAGAGATTAAATTGACGATGGTACTCTTTCCTGCACCGGTGGGGCCTACCAGGGCCACGCTCTCTCCCGGGTTTACCGTAAAGGATACATCCTTTAAAATGGTCTTGCTCTCGTCATAGGCAAATACCACGTGGTCAAAAGTAACTTTGCCCCGGATCACAGGCATCTCCACTGCATTTTCACAGTCCTTTACTGTCACAGGTTCATCGATGGTTTCAAAAATCCGTTCCAGGTAAGCAATATTATTGATAAAGTTATTAAAAATATTTCCCAGGTTCATAATGGGCTGCCAGAAATAGGAGGCGTAGCTGGAAATCGCTACGATGGTTCCCACAGATTTATTGCCTTGTCCGAAAATTACCAGTCCGAACAGGAAAATAGCTGCACGCACACAGATGGAGATGGAATCAATGCCCGGCCACACCATATTGGCATAGCTGACACCCTTCAGCCATGTGCGCCGGCAATCCTCGGAAATATCCTCAAAGATTTTTGCATTTTCATCCTCTCTGGCAAAAATCTGAGTGATTCTGGCTCCCACAATATTTTCCTGGAGATAGGCATTTAAATTGGAGTTTTTGTTGGAAACCGCCTGCCATGCCTTTCTCTGACGATTTTTGATCCAGATCATAAAAACCATAAGAATGGGGACACCACACAGAACCACCAGCGACATCTGCACATCTACCATAAACATAAAAATTACAATAAACAGCAGATTAAAGCCCTCCAACACAATATTGATCAGACCGTTGGAAAGCATATCAGAAACTGAGTTTACATAATTCACCACCCGGATCAAAATTTTCCCATGAGGTCTGTCATCATAATATTGAAAGGGTAATTCCTGCAGGTGCCGGAACAGGTCTTTCCGGATATCATAAATAATATTCTGGCTGACCTCCACCATGATACGGCTTCGGATGGTGGTAAAAATCACACTGACCACATAAATTCCCACCAGTACTCCCACCAGAGAGAACAGCAGCTGCAGGTTTTTATCTGGAATGGCAATATCCAGCGCACGCTGGATGATCATGGGAGCCACATAGCCAAAGGCTCCGCCGATTCCACTCAGGGTAATCGCCAGTACCATCTGTTTCCAATATTTTCTAATATAAGATGAGGCCCGCAGCAAATGCCGGACATCAAAGGGTTCTTCTAATACTTCATCCTGTTTATAGGTATTTCGTGCCATGACATGCCTCCTAAAGTTCTTCCAGTCCGGTCTGCAATTTCACTAATTCATAATAATAACCATGTTTTGCAATCAATTCCTCATGGGTTCCGCTTTCCGTGATATACCCATTTTGCAGGACAATGATCTTGTCAGCTGCCTTGGTGGTAGAGATTCGTTGGGCAATAATCACCTTTGTGCAGGGAAAATCCAGTTCCTTTAAGGAATTCTGAATCTGTTTCTCTGTCTCCATATCCACCGCAGATGTGGTATCATCCAGAATCAGAATGGAAGGCTTGACAGCCAATGCCCTTGCCAGGGAGATCCGCTGTTTCTGTCCACCGGAAAGCCCGACTCCCCGCTCGCCCACAATCGTATCGTATCCCTCCGGCATTTTCGCAATAAAGTCTGAAGCTGCCGAGTATTTTGCAAATTTTACAACTTCTTCCTGACTGATATGGCTGTCACCGTAAGCGATATTTCCCTCAATGGTATCCGAATATAAGAGAACATCCTGGGTAGCCAGCCCAATCTGTTTCCGCAGATCACAAAGTTTCAGATTCTCCACCGGAATTCCGTCAATCAAAATTTCTCCCTTTGTGGGTTCATAAAACCGTGGAATCAAGTGAATCAGGGAAGTTTTGCCACATCCCGTCTCACCCATGATGGCCACTGTTTCGTTGGGATTAATGGTAAAGTTCATATCGTGAAGCACCGGAATGTCTCCATCCTCATATTGGAAAGAAACATCCTTAAACTCGATTTTCCCTTGAAATCTGCCGGGATGGGAAACCACATTTTCGTGATCCTTGATTTTGGGCTCCGAATAATAGATCTCCATAACCTTTTTCGATGCCGCTGAAAACCGCTGGAACTCGTTCATAATATTTCCCATCTGTCTCATGGGGTTGGTGAGCGCCCAGATCAGGCCGGAAAAGGACACATATTCTCCCATAGTCAGACTTCCATTGATCAGAAAAACTCCCCCTACTCCCAACAATACCACCGGCATAAGGTTCGCGATGCTTTCCACATAAGGATAAAACTTCAGCCATACCAGGGCAGTTGCCTTGTTGGTTTTACAATAGTCCTGATTGGCTTTATCAAATTTTTCAATTTCATAATCTTCTCTGGCAAAGGCTTTTACCACCCTGTTTCCGGAAATATTTTCCTGGGCATAGGTATTCATCTGTGCCAGTTTCTCACGCAAGAGGGCATGCATGGGCGCTACTTTGTTGCGGAACAGGTAAATGATCCAGAATACAAAGGGCGAAATGATCAGCAGACACAATGCCATCTTCCAGTCTAAGTACACAAAGAAAATCGCCACCGTGGCAAAAAGGGAAAAAGACTCAATCACCATGCGGGATACCCAGGCAATCATATGGCGGACGGCATCCAGGTCCCCGGTCATCCGTGTCATCAGATCTCCGGTCCGGTAGGTGCTGTAAAAAGTCATATCCTGACGCTGGATTTTATCATAAAGAAAATTCCGCACCCGATATAATACTTTCTGGGAAACATACTCATAGATCATGCAGTCACCATAGGCAATGACTGCCCGGAGCATGGTCAGCCCCACCATGGCAAACAGCAGTTGATAAAACAGTTCGCTGTGAAGCTGCATATTTTCCTTCGCATTGGCACCGGTGAGAAATAAATCCACAATTTTTCCCGAAAAATAGGGACCCACCAACTGCAAAATATTATAGGCAACAGTGCCCACCATGCCCAGGATATAAAGTGCATGATACCCCTTCATGTTTTCCCATAACCATTGTATTTTTGTCTTCGGAAACTGATCTGTCCTGGTTTTCATCCTGTCTCTCCTCATAAACCATCGTTTTTCATTTCTGCTGATTTTTTCAGCTTTTTCCGTATTTGAGACCTTTTTAAATATTGTGGATATTGTATCAATTTCAACATGGACATGATATAATGCGATTACACAGAAATTGAACATTTCTATTCTAAGAAAAAGGCAGAGATGATTACTCTTACTATGAAAACACTATTTGAATTCGGTGACATTTTGCATTCTCCAATTGAAACTTTCTATTGTTCCTCCGACACTTTCCGGCTTCCCATGGAGGCTCACTGGCACTATTTCGTAGAGGTTATTTATATGCAGGAAGGCTCCGTCATGACCACCTGTAACGACACTACCTATCGGCTCACCAGAGGACAGGTCATCCTGCTGCCGCCCCAGGCGATGCATTCCTTTTATTCAGACGATGGGAATGCCTTTCGCTATGTCGGTGTCAAATTCAATCTTAACCGGATTCTGTTGTCCGGCAGCTACCTTCCCAATCTGAATTATGCCTTTCATCAGGTGGTTAAAATGGACTGCCCTCCTATCGTCTTTACCGAAGAGGATCTTCCGGATTTTAATCTTGAAACCTTCTTCAACACTGTCGTGATAGAGACACAGGAGAAACGCTACGGATACAATGCCTATATTTATTCCCTTTTCTCTATGTTTATTTTGAAAATACTGCGTATCTGGCATGATCGGGGAATTTGCTTTGAGTCGAAATCCATCTCAGAAAATGAGGAATTGAATATCCATGATGTGTTGATTTATATTGACGAACATTCCCAGGAGAATATCAATGTGGAGGATCTTGCCCACCATTATCATATGAGCTATTCCTACTTTGCCAAGCTGTTTCACAAACACTATGGTCAAAGCTGTAAGCAGTACATCGAGTTTGTACGGCTCAGCAAAGTGGAAAATCTGTTGCTCTTTACAGACTATGATCTGAATTATATTGCCAATGAAACCGGGTTTGCTGACTGCAGTCATCTGATCCGCACCTTTAAAAAACATTATCAGACCACACCAAAACAGTTCCGGCTGCAGCATGAATCCGCTGCCACGGTTTCATCCTAAGGAACTATTCCCTCAAAGTCCATGCGCCACACATCATTAGGTCATAGAAGATGTGTGCGGGTGCTTTTTTACCGCTCAAATGCAAAGAGTTGACAAGGGACTTTTTGTTCCCCGAAAATTTTTAAAGGATGTTCATAAATGATACGAGATAAGCGCACACTACCAACAAACCCCATTAAAGATTTTACAAAAAAAGAAGGGAGCCTGTGGACACTTGCTGCCATGGAGAATCCGGCATATATTCCGGTGATTGTGAATTTTGTAATTTTCTTCTTTAATGATATGTACGGCTTTATCAGTTGGCGCAGGCGGGAAGCTGTTCAGGGCTGATCCGTTTTTTCCAGAAAGGAGGCAGGGAACAGATGTCTATTACCGAAGAACATACCTATATCGCTATCGACCTGAAGTCCTTCTATGCCTCCGTGGAATGCCTGGAACGAAAACTTGACCCACTGGACACCAATCTGGTGGTGGCAGACGAAAGCCGCACGGACAAAACCATCTGCCTGGCGGTGACACCTTCCTTAAAAGCCTACGGGATTTCCGGACGTGCCCGTCTTTTTGAGGCGCGGCAGAAAATCCGGGAGGCGAATATCCAGAGGCGTGCCAAAGCACCCGGTGGCAGATTTACAGGGACTTCCTCCTCTGCCTCCGCCCTTGCCGCCTCCCCGGAACTGGGGATTGATTTTGTGGTTGCACCGCCCCGGATGGCGCATTACATGAAATGCAGTTCCCGGATTTACGAAATTTACATGAAATACATTGCACCGGAGGACATGGTGGTATACTCCATCGATGAGGTGTTTATGGATGTCACCCACTATCTTGCCACCTATAAGCTGTCCCCCCAGGAGCTTGCCCGGAAAATCATTCTGGACATACTAAAAATCACAGGCATTACTGCCACCGCCGGGATTGGAACCAATTTGTTCCTATGTAAGGTTGCCATGGACATCGTGGCAAAGCACATCCCGGCAGACGAAAACGGAGTGCGGATTGCCCAGCTTGACGAGACGGCGTTTCGCCGTTCCCTCTGGGGACATCGTCCTCTCACGGATTTCTGGAGGGTGGGCAGGGGCTATGCCTCTAAATTGGAAGAATACGGCATGTTTACCATGGGGGACATCGCCCGCTGTTCTGTAAAAAACGAAGATTTGCTCTATCAGCTTTTCGGGAAAAATGCGGAGCTGCTCATCGACCATGCCTGGGGCTGGGAGCCCTGTACCATAGAGGCCATCAAGGCTTACAAGCCCAGTGCCAGCAGTATCGGTTCCGGTCAGGTTCTCCACTGCCCTTACAAGGCAGACAAGGCCCGGCTGGTTTTGCAGGAAATGGCAGATTTTCTTGCCTTGGATCTGGTAGATAAACGGCTGGTTACTGACCAGCTGGTAATTACCGTGGGCTATGATATTGAAAACTTAAATGATCCCAGCCGCCGGAAAGCATATCACGGTGCTGTCACCGTGGACCGATACGGGCGGCGGATTCCCAAGCACGCCCACGGCACCATCAACCTGGAAAAGTACACTTCCTCCTCCAAACTGATTTTGCAGGCTGCCACCCAGTTGTATGACGAGATTATAAATCCCAGTCTGCTGATTCGCCGGTTAAATATTGTGGCAAACCGGGTGGTGGACGAGGCCTCTGCCCCTCTGCCGGACGGTGGCTTTGAACAGCTTTCTCTTTTTACCGATTACGGGGCAGAGGAGGCACGGAAAGAGGAAGAAAAGGCGGAGTTGGAGAAGGAGCGGAAAATCCAGGAGGCGACTCTCGCCATCAAGAAAAAGTTTGGGAAAAATGCAATTTTGCGGGGAATGAGCCTCCAGGAGGGGGCTACCGCTAGGGACAGAAACCGGCAGATTGGAGGGCATAAAGCATGAGGGACAACTACGAAGATATTATGACTCTGCCTCATCATGTGTCCCAGACCCATCCCCAGATGTCCATGGAGGACAGGGCGGCACAGTTTTCCCCTTTTGCGGCACTTACCGGCTACGATGCCGCCATCAAAGAGACGGCGCGGCAGACAGAGGAACGGATGGAACTGGACGAGTACGAGAAAGAGGCACTAAATGAACGGCTCCAACTTCTCGCGGAGCGGCTCCCTGATGCTCCTCCTGTCCGCATTACTTATTTCCAGCCGGATGCCCGGAAAGAGGGCGGGGCTTATGTAAACCATGAAGGCATCGTAAAAAGGATTGCAGCTTACGAGCGGATGCTTATCATGACAGATAGAGTTTCCATCCCTCTGGATGAAATCATGGAAATTACCTTTCTCCAGCCGGAATAATTGCTGCTGTCTTTCTTTGTCGAAAAGAATTTGTTGACACACCGCAGATTTCTGCATAGAATGAACCTATAAAAGGGAGTAGTTGGCATCCTGGCCTTTTCCGGATGGAATAGTAATCGTCATCACGCTGCAAAGCCGGTTATTATTGAGATAGCGAGACTTTTATCGATTATTTTTAATGCGATAAAGGTCTCTTTTTTTGTCCATTTATCGCGGAAAGGAAAGCTTATGGAATATGTATTGTTACTCGTCGGTTTTTTTCTCCTGGTAAAAGGAGCGGATTTCTTCGTGGAGGGGAGTTCTTCTCTGGCGAAAATCCTGAAAGTGCCCAGCGTGATTATCGGGCTGACCATTGTGGCCATGGGCACCAGCGCACCGGAAACTTCGGTGAGCATCAACGCCGCCCTGGCAGGGAGCAACGACATCGCTATCAGTAACGTGGTTGGCTCCAACATCTTTAATGGTCTGGTGGTGGTTGGTATCTGCGCCTTTCTCGCCAGTTTCCAGACAAATCTGGAAATTTTAAGGCGGGATATGCCGCTGAACATCGTGGTCACCGCGATTCTTTACTTGATGTTTCTGGATGGAAGGCTGAGCCGTCTGGATGGCGTCCTTCTCTTAATCGGCATGGCGGCTTATCTGGCTGCCATGATTGTGTCTGCCATGAAAAACCGGACAAAGGCGGACACCGGGAAGGTTCTTTCCCTGCCAAAGAGTATTCTCTTTATGATTGGCGGTCTGGTGGCGGTGATCTTCGGCGGGGATTTGGTGGTGGATAAAGCCTGCATCATTGCCACCAATTTCGGCGTGAGCCAGAATTTTATCGGGCTGACCATTATCGCCATCGGCACTTCCCTGCCGGAGCTGGTTACTTCCATTGTTGCCACCAGAAAGGGGGACAGTGGCCTAGCTTTGGGCAATGCCATCGGTTCCAACCTTTTTAACATTCTTTTTATCCTGGGTATGTCAGCAGTCATTTCTCCCCTTTCGGTTCTGGGCGAATCCGTCATCGACTGCATACTGCTGTTAGTCAGTGCCATTGTGTTGTTTGTTTTTGCCCGGACAAAAAAGAACATGTCCCGGTGGGAGGGCTACATCTGCGTCCTGCTTTATGTGGCATATACTGTCTATCTTTTTATAAGATAGTCATTTCCTTCCTATTGGTTATGACTTCTGTATGATATCCTTTCAGATAGATTTTATTTTGCTCAAAAATTTTCACAATTTTACGTTTCTCTCCTTGACTATCAAATGACAAAAAACTAGAATATATCATACAACGACATTATTACAGAAGGAGCAGATAAGACATGAATAGTATTAAACAAATGTTAAGGAACCTACCGATTAGAAGCAAGCTTATGCGTGTATTCCAGTTGAATCTTACTTCCCTGATATTGGTTGCAATCGCAGCATTAGTTGGACTGCTGATTTCCGGAAATTACATCGGAGCTGCAGTAGTTGTAGTGCTTGCTGTTCTGGGAATTATTTTTAACTTTATGGTGATCAAAGCTTCTGCTGAAATGCTGGTGGATCCCATTCATAAACTGGTGGAGGCTTCCGAGAAGATTGCATCAGGCAATTTTGATATCGGAGAGCCCTACGAGTCAGAGGATGAGTTGGGCAAATTATCCGACAGTTTTGAGACTGCTGCAGGTGTTTTGAAGAAAATTGTTTCCGATCTTCTTTCCATTGTAGAGCATTTCTCAAAAGGCAACTTTGATGTACATAGCAGTTGTCCTGAGTCCTATGTCGGACAGCTTCGTGATGTGTTAGATAAATTAAACGAGATGGTTGACTCCATCAGTAACACCATGCATGGCATTCAGGAGTCCTCTGAGCAGGTATCCGCAGGCAGCAGCCAGCTGGCTGAGAGTGCACAGGATATCGCCGAAGGTGCTACCAATCAGGCAGCAGCTGTACAGGAACTGGTTGCTACCGTTGACGAAGTAACCCAGCAGGTTCTGGAAAATACCAAGTCTACCGATATCGTACACGATAAAGCAAAACAGGTCGGCGTGGAGGCTGCTAACAGCCAGAAGAAGATGGGCGAATTGGTAGAGGCTATGAAAAACATCACCAGTACTACCCAGAACATTGAAAAAATTATTGCTGACATTGAGAGCATCGCTTCCCAGACCAATCTCCTTTCCCTGAACGCTTCCATCGAGGCTGCCCGTGCCGGAGAGGCTGGTCGTGGTTTTGCCGTAGTTGCTGATCAGATCAGACAACTCGCTGAGCAGAGTGCAAATTCCGCTGTAGAGTCCAAGAAGTTGATTGAGGAATCCATGAATGAGGTTTCTGTTGGTAACAGAGTAACCAAAGAGACAAATGATGCAATGGATGAGGTTATGAACGAACTGGATGCAATTATCCAGGAGGTTGCAAATATCCGTACGGCTTCCGACAGACAGTCCGAGTCCGTTAAGGAAATCAGTCAGGGTGTGGGGAACATCAACGATGTTATCCAGTCCAACTCTGCTGCATCCGAGGAGACTTCCGCTACCAGTGAGGAATTATCCGCTTCCGCTACGACTTTGAATGAGTTGTTGGAGAAATTTAAGCTGAGAGGCTAAGATGGTGGGGATTTTCCCGCTATTATCATTAAAATCACCCCCGGTATGGCAATGGCTGTACCGGGGGTTTTGTGTGGGGAAAATGCAGCGGAGAGTAACATACGGACGCCCGCTGCGTCGAAGTAAAAATGTAAGACGGA
>CAKRTZ010000065.1 GCA_934402515.1 uncultured Lachnospiraceae bacterium | reverse complement strand
GGAATTACTCAAAAAATGATATAGCGTAAACGGTCTTTGCTGAATACCTTTGTTACCGAAATACATTACATAAACTCTGAGTAGGACATCATTTACAGTTTAAAAAATATATGGTACAATAGTCTCATATATAAAGACACTGAACCGTTATAAAGGAACAGTGGCATGGACTTAAAGATGCGAATGCAAAGGAGGATGATAGTTCATGAAAAAAAGAAAACTTATAGCAATAGCAGGAATGGTGCTTGTAATGGGAAGTGTACTTCCGGTAAGCGCTGCGGAGAGTCTGGCTGATTTTGATTATCAGACCTATGCAGATACCTATCCTGATTTGAAAGCAGCATTTGGATATGATGCGGCAGCTCTTTACAACCATTATGAAACCAGTGGAAAGGCAGAGGGCAGAGTTGCCATCTTTACCGACGGCGCATCCTCCGCAAGCACAGTGGAAAGTCTGGCAACCTTTGACTATAAGGCTTATGCAGATACCTATCCCGATTTGAAGGCAGCATTTGGATATGATGCAGCAGCCCTTTACAATCATTATGTAAACAGCGGAAAGGCAGAGGGCAGAGTCGCTGTCTTTACAGCAGCTGCAACAGCACAGCCGGCACAGACGGCTACAACGACAAAAACTACCGTCAGTGAAAAGCTCGATCCCCTTCCGCCGCTGAACCCCAGCAAGATGCCGGATTGGTTTGACGCGCGGACTCCAGTGGAGAGTATGACAAATGCCCGTCTTGTAGCAGAATATAATGCACTGGTTCCCTATATGGAAGAGCATGATTTGTCCTTTGAGGGACCGTTGAGCCGTAAGGAAGAGCTGCTCTCCGAAATGAATATCCGCTTGACAAGATATGATTATTATGAGGATTATAAAGATGCATTTGGAGAAAAGGCAGCCGCAGGAATAAAGAAAGACCCGGCATATCAGAGAGCTGCAGCATCTGATATTACACCTTTACGGGAGTTCATGGGTTAAAAATTTTATAAGAAAATCAAAGCACCTGAGAGAAAATCTTGGGTGCTTTTTTCGTCTCCATTGCAATCTCCTTCCATCTATACTAAGATAAAGAAAAACAAAAGAGAAAAGGAGTATTGCTATGGCGGTTTATTACGACTCACAAGACAAAATTTTCACCCTGCACACAACGAACACCACCTACCAGATGAAGGTTGATTCCTACGGCTATCTGCTGCATCTGTATTACGGTGCGCGGACGGTGGGCAACATGGAATATCTCCTGACCTATGTGGATAGAGGACTTTCCGGAAATCCCTATGCGGTAGGCATGGACAGAACCTACTCCCTGGATGCCCTGCCCCAGGAATATCCTACCATGGGAACCGGCGACTACCGGGGGCACGCTCTCAATATCGCAGACGCCAAGGGAACGGAATGTTGCAATTTGACTTTCCAGAGCTATGAAATCCAGAAAGGAAAATACAGCTTACCTGGACTTCCCGCAGTGTGGGCATCAGAAGAAGATGCAGACACGCTGAAAATTACCCTCCGGGACGAAACCGGCATGGTGGAAGTGCAGCTTTTGTATGGCGTTCTGGAAAAAGCAGACATCATCACCAGAGCAGTCCTTATCAAAAATACCGGCAATGAAAACATTGCCATCAAAAAAGCGATGGCAGCCGTGCTGGATTTTGTAACCGGCGATTTCGATGTCATCAGCTTTTATGGCAAACATAACATGGAGCGGATGCCCCAGCGCCAGTCTCTGGGACACGGAAGATTTTCCGTTGGAAGTGGCAGAGGAACCTCCAGCCACCAGTACAATCCAGGCGTGATTCTGGCAGATAAAGAGACCACAGAGGATGCGGGAAGCTGCTACGGCATGCTCTTTTTATACAGCGGAAACTTCCTCTGCGAGGCAGAGAAAGACCAGTACGACCAGACCCGTTTCCTCATGGGACTTGGCACGGAGCAGTTTGACTATCCCCTTGCTCCCGGCGGAGAATTTGTGGTGCCGGAGGCAGTGCTTTCCTATTCGACAAAAGGCTTGTCCGGTTTGTCCCACCAGTACCATGCCTGCATCCGCGACCATGTGTGCCGGGGAAAATATGTCCACGCCAGCCGTCCGGTGCTCATCAATAGCTGGGAGGCAGCTTACTTTGACTTTAACGGCGATACCATCGTGAACCTGGCAAAAGAGGCTGCCGCACTGGGCATCGATATGGTGGTGATGGATGACGGCTGGTTTGGCAGGCGGAACGATGACAATTCTTCCCTGGGAGACTGGACCGTGAATGAGGAAAAGCTGGGTGGTACACTGGCACAGCTTATTGACCGGGTACATGGGGAAGGCATGAAATTTGGCATCTGGTTTGAGCCGGAAATGGTAAATGAGGACAGCGATTTGTACCGTGCTCATCCCGACTGGGCGATTCAGATTCCGGGACGGAAACCGGTGCGTTCCAGAAATCAGCTGGTGCTGGACTTTTCCAGAAAAGAAGTGCGGGATTCCATTTACGACCAGGTTTGTGCCGTGCTGGATCAGGGCGAAATCGACTATGTGAAATGGGATATGAACCGCAGTCTTGCGGATGTGTATGCGGGAAATGTCACCTACGACTATGTGCTGGGACTCTATGAATTTCTGGAAAAAATCGTGGCGCGCTACCCCAATCTGCTCATAGAGGGATGCAGCAGCGGCGGTGGAAGATTCGATGCGGGCATGATGTATTACACCCCTCAGATCTGGTGCAGTGACAATACCGATGCCATCAACCGGGTAAAAATCCAATATGGTACTTCCTTCTTTTATCCTGTTTCTATGGTGGGTGCCCATGTATCGGCGGTGCCCAATCACCAGACTGGCAGAAGCGTGAGCCTGAACACCCGTGGTGTGGTAGCGATGGCGGGCACTTTTGGCTATGAACTGAATCCGGCACTCCTGAGTGAAGAAGAGAAAGCGATGATAAAGCGTCAGGTTCAGACCTACAAAGAGTATGAAAGTCTGATTTGTGACGGTACTTATTACCGGCTTGCCAGTCCCTTTACGAAACCTTTTGCCGCATGGATGTCCGTGTCCAAGGACAAAAAGCAGGCACTGGTGAGCGTGGTTCGTCTGGAATCGGAGGGCAACGCAGCCTCCATGTATGTGAAGTGTAAAGGCTTGAACCCGGATGCCATTTATCTGGATGAAAATACGGGAGCCCTTTATGACGGCGCCGCTCTGATGACAGCCGGGCTGGTGCTGCCAAGAGCGAACAGCGAGTACGAGGCGTACCAGTTTGCCTTGAAGGAAATGGACTCTGCCGATGATTTATACAAAAAAATCACGGAAATTATGGCGCAGGAGGGAAAAACCCGCACGGTCATCAGTATTTTCGGTGGCTCTGCCTCCGGGAAATCCACCCTGGCAGCAGCGCTGCGGATGCGCTTTTGCCAGAACCATGTTGGCTGTTATGTGATGACGGGGGACGATTATCCTCGCCGGATTCCCAAGAGAAACGATGAGGAGCGCATGAGAGTTTACGAGGAAAAAGGGGTAGAAGGACTTCGCAACTACCTGGGCACGGACGAGGAAATCGAGTTTGACCGGATTAATGAGGTGGTTGCCCAGTTCAAGAATGGCGCGGACACCATCGAAATCAAGAAAATGGGCAGAGAGGACGGCGAAATCTGGTTTTCCGATAAGGACTTCACCGGGATTTCCGTGCTCATTATCGAGTGGACGCATGGAGGAAGTCCTTACCTTCATGGGGTGGACATTCCGGTTTATGTGGAAAGTTCCCCGGAGATTGCGAGAAAGCGGCGCATCCGCAGAGGGCGGGATGAAAATGCTGCCAGTCCTTTTATTGATATGGTAGTGGGGCTGGAGAAAGAAAAGCTGGATGAGCAGGCAAAGCATGCCAAGATCCGAGTGTAGAAAGAAAGTGGGCATCTGTGCATAAACTGCACGAATGCCCACTTTTTTGCAGAAATGGGTGCGGGAGTGGTTGTACTGCTCTTTTCCTGAATCCTTAGTGATTTACTGCCCAAGTATTACTTTACAGTCTTTTTTGTAACAGGCAATGCCATATTTTATAAAATTGCGCATGCCGTCCTGCTTTAACTTTGCCACATAATCTTTTTCTTCGATCTGCTTTAGAGCCTCGGTGCATGCCGTGTCCATATCGCCGTTTTCGGCATATTTTAACTCAATCACGATTCCGGTTCGGTTTTCAGGGGCTTCCACAAGGATGTCGCTGTAGCCGGTGCCGGATTCTGCGTTTGACTTTGTGAGCCAGTTGGACTTATATCCGAGAAGCTCTAGCAGAATCCCATGATAGAAATTCTCTTTCTTTTCTTTAGCAACGGCTGTGTCCCGTATACTAATGGTATTCCACAAATAATCTCCAAAAAGCTGTTCGATTTTTTCCGGGTCTTTCGCTATAAAGGCATTGCAAAATTCTTCCAGGGTCTTCCCATCATTTCTTGAAACATCCCGGAACCATTCTCTGATTTTTCTGATAAAAAGATTTCGGATTTCCCTATTGGGGATAGACAGGAGATATCTGCCATCTGCGGTGCTTCCCTGTTGTGTCAGATAGCCTGTTGTAAAAAGCACACTCCACAGATTTTCAATTTTATCATCCAACTCATCGTAAGTAAGTTCCTGGGAAATGTCCTTTTCAATACACTCTCCGGCAATCAGACGCTCAATTTCGTTTTTTGTCTGGACATCTGCTTTGTCGATGAATCTACGGACAAGGGCATTGCCGCTTGAGTTAGCCCAATAATTCTGGGGGACAGCAGTAGAATCATATCGGAGCAGATCTACATAATTAATGACATCCCAGGGACAATAGATGTCCGTGTCCCCGAAGTGATAGCCATCATACCATTCTTTTGTTTCTGCAAAATGGGAAGAAAGCCCGTAATCTTCAAGAAGTTTCTTTACTTCCATATCGGTGAATCCAAATTGCTCGTCAAATCTGGTATCCAAAACAGAAAGTACCTTAAAATTATTCAGTCCGGTAAAGATGCTCTCCTTTGAAATGCGCAGACACCCTGTTAAGACTGCAAACTGCAGGGAATCATTTGTCTTTAATGTCTGTCCGAAGAGTCCCCGGATTAACTCCACCATTTCATGATAATAACTATTCTGAAAGGCTTTGTCCAAAGGAACATCGTACTCGTCTATAATGATAATGGTTTTTCTTCCGTAATGCTTTGCTAAAAGCTGTGATAAAACCTTTAACGAAGAGAGAACTAATCCTTTATCCAGATCATGTTTACCGTTTTTAATTTTGAGGAATCCACGATATTGATCTTTCTCCATTTCTGTCAGTTTATCACTTTCCAGAAGGAAGGGAAATCGGCAAACCTCATTTCCGATAATCTGAACTAATACATCAAAAGCGTCTTCATAGGTTAGACCGCTTATATCCTTGAGAGAAAGAAATAATACTGGGTATTTCCCCAGATATTCCTCGCACAGTTCTTTATTCTCTGCAATATATAAACCATCAAATAAGGATGAATCCGTACCAATTTCAAAAAAGCTACGTAACATACTCATCGTGAGCGTTTTTCCAAAACGGCGGGGACGGGTAAACAAATTGACTTCGCCCCAATTTTGCAAAAGCTGTTCGATGAGTTTTGTTTTGTCAACGTAATAAAATCCTGATTTTCGTATTTTTTCAAAACTATCAATGCCGATTGGCAATTTTAATAGACTGCTCATAAAAGTCTCCTTTTTGAGTGGGTATCATTGAAAAAAATGCACTATTATGCATTATAGTATAGCGGATAAACAGCGAAAATACAATCAATTCCCTATCCCAGCGCCACATCCAGAATCATCATAATACTGAAACCTATAGCAAAGAATACCGTTCCGATATTGGAATGCTCTCCTTCTGACATTTCCGGAATCAACTCCTCCACCACCACATAAAGCATGGCTCCGGCGGCGAAACTTAACAGATAAGGCAGGGCCGGCACGATATAGGAGGCGGCAAGAATGGTAAGCAGGGCACCGATAGGCTCTACAATGCCGGAGAGGACACCACCGGCGAAAGCTTTTGACTTTTTCATACCTTCCGCTCTTAAGGGTAAAGAAATAATGGCACCCTCCGGAAAGTTCTGGATAGCGATTCCGATGGATAAAGCCAGAGCGCCTGCCGCGGTAATGTCAGCGTTGCCTGTCAGATAACCGGCATAGACCACACCCACTGCCATACCCTCCGGGATATTGTGAAGAGTCACCGCCAACACCATCATCGTACTGCGTTGTAGTCGTATTTTCGGCCCCTCGGCATGGTCGCTTTTCTGGTGCAGATGGGGAATGATATGATCCAAAAGCAACAGGAATAATATTCCAATCCAGAATCCCACCGCAGGCGGGACAAATTCCCATTTCCCCATGGATGCGGACTGCTCAATTGCCGGAATCAATAGGCTCCAGATTGAGGCTGCAACCATGACACCTGCCGCGAAACCGGTAAGGGAACGCTGCACCGTGTCACTCAAGGATTTTCTCATAAAAAACACACATGCGGCACCAAAGGCGGTGCCAAGAAACGGAATCAAAATACCATAGAATACCTGCATAACACAATCTCCATTCTTGCGCTGCTTTCCAGCGCATCAGCTCATCTACATACAAGTTAGTTCATGCTAACTATATCACACATAAATATTTTTGGCAGTAGTTGTATCAATCTCCAAAAACATTTACATTATATCAGATATTGTATGGAAAAAGGTAGAAAGATGTGAAGGGCAGTTTTCGCAATACAAAAACGCTAAAAGAAAATTTGCACTTGTGATTGTTTGATGCTATGCTAAAGAAGACAGATTGACGATGCTTCGTTTTACAGTGATTATGTCAATTCACACAAGGAGAGAAAGTTTGATGAGCAGCCTTTTCAGCCTATTTATTTTTTACATAGCCGTTATTTTTGCAATCCGCGCTTTTAAGAAAAAAGCGACGGATAACAGTAGAAACTCCGGTACACCCACGAAATCTGCCCAGCAGTCAGCAGAGGTATTTCGTACCCCTCAACCGGTACAACCCAGAACCTCTCAGACGCAGAGCAGAACTGCCGTTGCATCTTCCTTGCCTCACAGCGCGACGAGTGCAAGCAGCACTTCTCAGACGAAGAAGCCTGTAGCTGCCAAAAGTGAACCGCCTAAGCACAGTACCATAGGCTATCTTCATGAGAAGGCGAAACTGGACGAGGAAGAGCATCGCAAGGAGGAAGCGGAAACGGCACGGAAAATGCGACAGCGTTCCGACGGACGGACTCCCGGCAGACAGCTTTTGCTGGGTGACCCGGTTCCGGCAAACTGCAGATGCGTAATCTGTGGGTACTGCGGCGCGGAGAATCTACTTCCCCTGAATTCCAGAGACAAATACTGCTGTTATTTCTGCCGGGAGGCGCTATAAAAAGATATGAATGAAAAGGCGCAGGCATCTCGCGAGCTGCCTGATCATTACAAACCCAGACTTCATAGTCTGGGTTTTTTCGTTCTATTACGGTGATCGTAGATGATCTTCATTCATGTTGCACCAGTGAAAATTCACTTTTAAAAGTGAATTTTCACTGATAAAAGTGAACAAATGGTGAATTTTCACCTCTGACGCTATTGAAAAGGTGAAAATATAAAGTATAATAAAAGTATCGGGAGGTGCAAAGCATGCAGTATGAAAACGAACACGTGGAATATAAATCCCAGTTAACAGATGATATTTATAAAGAAGTGATTGCTTTTGCAAATGCAGAAGGCGGTGTGATTTATATTGGAGTGGATGACCAGGGAAATGCAGTAGGTATTGATAATGTGGATGAAAGTTATACCCGATTAACCAATGGTATCAGGGATGCAATCTTGCCGGATGTAACGATGTTTGTACGCTATGTTTTGCAGGAAAACAAAGTAATTCGAGTTGAGGTAGGAGAAGGAAGCTATAAACCATATTATCTGAAAAGTAAAGGGTTAAAATCTGCTGGCGTTTATATTCGGCAGGGTGCAGCCTGTGCACAGGCATCTCCGGAGCAAATCCGTCAGATGATAAAAGATTCGGATGGAGATGTCTTTGAAGAAATGCGTGCGCTGCAGCAGAACTTGACTTTTGAAGAAGCAAAGACGGCTTTTGATCGATATAAAGTAGAATTTGCAGAGGATAAATTTATCGCATTAGGCTTGCGGAATATTCATGACGATCAGTATACAAATCTGGCATTACTCCTTTCAGACCAGTGCAGACATACAACTAAAATTGCTGTATTTGGTGACGAAGAAAATATTACTTTTAAGGATGCAAAAGAATTTGAAGGTTCCATCTTCAAACAGTTAGATGAAAGCTATGCGTACCTGTCCTTGTGTAACCGTACTGCAGCCTGCTTCAAAGGACTGGAACGGATTGAGAAATCTGATTATCCGGAAGAGGCTATCCGTGAAGCACTTTTAAATGCTCTTATTCATCGAGACTATAGTTATAGCGGCAGCATCATTATTAATGTGAATGACCGGTGCATGGAGTTCATATCGATTGGGGGACTTTTGCCGGGCTTGTCAGCGGAAGACATTCGCAGTGGAATTTCTCAACCGCGCAATCGCCGATTGGCAGAAATTTTTCATCGCTTACGACTGATTGAGTCTTATGGTACAGGTATTCGTAAAATTTACGCTTATTATAAAAAATGTGTAGCACAACCCAGTATTGAAATTACACAAAATACCTTTAAGCTGGTACTTCCGAATATGAATGTGGTTTCTGAGAAAGCAGAAAAAACAGTGGAAATCCGGAATGCACAAAAAGCGGTTATCACCCCCCAGATGAGAACTATCTTGGAATATCTTCAAGAGTATAACGAAATGACAGATGAGGAATTGCAGGAACTGTTGAATATTAAAAAGACCAGAAGTTATCTCCTGGCTCGTCAGATGAATGAAGATGGCTTGATTGAAATTGTGGGAAAAGGCGCAGGAAAGAAGTATAAATTGAAAGAATAAAAAATTCATAGATGAAAACCCATAGCACCGGGATGTTGACAAATCAACATCCAGGTGCTACTATGAGATAACTTGTTGATTTATCAACAAAAGAAGGATACCTGTTGTTTTACTATGTAAGAACAATAATCAATTTTGGAAAGGGGAAGGGGCTATGAAAGAACGATTTGGAACGTTTACCATGTTGATTGCTAAAATCGGCCGGAGCATCAAGCGTATCAAGTCAGAAGAAATGGCAGAGTTTCAGTTAAAGGGGCCGCATGTTTCCTGTCTGTATTATCTTTCGGTATACGGCTCCATGACAGCCGCCGAGCTTTGCGAGCGCTGCGAGGAGGATAAAGCTGCCATTTCCCGCTCCCTGGACTATCTGGAGAAAAATGGGTTTGTGACCTACGGGGAAAATGCCCAGCGCCGTTACCGTGTGGCTCTCCAGCTTACGGAAAAAGGAAAAGAGGTCTGCGACAGAATCGGAGCGAAAATCAACCGGATTGTGGATGAGGCGAGCGAAGGACTGACGGAGGAAGAACGGCAGACCATGTACCATGCGCTGCAGGTTATCAGTAAAAACCTGGATCATTATTCAGAACAGGTGGAAACAGGGATGAAACCAGAAAGAAAGGAAAGATAACGAATATGAAAGTAAGAATTATTGTAGATTCTTCGGTAGACATTGCGGAGCGTTTCCGACAGGAAGTGAAAGTTGTACCGCTTACCATCCATTTTGGAGAGGAGGAACTGATTGACGGTGTGACCATTGACCGGCAGCGCTTTTATGAAAGACTGGTAGAGTGTGATGAACTGCCCCGCACCAGTCAGGCGAATCCCACTGCCTTCCAGAAGGTTTTTGAGGAAGTGACACAGGCCGGAGAGGAAGCGGTAGTCATCACTTTGTCATCGGAATTGTCCGGTACCTGCCAGAGCGCGTGTCTGGCGGCGCAGGACTACGACCATATCTATGTGGTGGACAGCAAAAACGCGGCAATCGGTTCCGGAATCCTCACCGAATATGCCATCGAATGTGCAAAGAAGGGCATGAGTGCCAAAGAAATCGCAGAGGAACTGGAACGCAAAAAAGAGGATGTGTGTCTGATTGCCCTGTTGGACACTCTGGAATATCTGAAAAAAGGGGGACGGATTTCCAAAACCGTTGCCTTTGCCGGAGGGGTTCTGAATATTAAACCGGTAGTTACTATTCAGGATGGCAAAGTGGAAGTGATTGGAAAAGCCCGGGGTTCCCGTCAGGGAAATAACCTGCTGATTGAGAAAATCCAGGAAAGTGGCGGCATTGATTTCGATATGCCGATTTTACTGGGCTATACCGGTTTAAGTGATGCGTTGTTGAAAAAGTACATTGAGGACAGCAGGGATTTGTGGCAGGAGCAGGCAGAGTCCCTGGACTCCACTTTGGTCTGCAGTGTGATCGGAACCCATGTAGGCCCCGGCGTGGTGGCAGCTGCCTTTTTCCGCAAATCCAGATAAA
>CAKRTZ010000064.1 GCA_934402515.1 uncultured Lachnospiraceae bacterium | reverse complement strand
CCATTCTGTAAGTGGATCTGCCCACTTGGTGCTATCTACTCGCTGTTTAACAAGGTATCATTGCTTAAGATCAGGGTAAATCATGAAAAATGTGTTGGCTGTCAAAAATGTAGTCATGCCTGCAAAATGGATGTAAATGTAGTAGAAACGCCAAATCACCCGGAATGTATCCGCTGTGGAGCATGTATGAAAGCCTGTCCAACAAATGCGATCTGCTATCATTACGGATTTTCAGATAAGAAACAGGCTGACAATCAATAAGCCGAAATGAATCAAATCATATTCAAAAGGAGAGTAAAAATTATGAACAACAAATCAGGTAGCGTAAACTCAGGGAAATTTAAGAAAGCAATTGCGGCATCTCTTGCCATTTTCTTTCTTTTCACATTTACGGGCTGCGGGCTTTCATCCGGCTCTGCAGCAACAGAAGGATCAAAGCAGGAAGATACTTCCACAACAGATTCCGGCAGTTCCATTGATCCCAATGAACAGCTGGATAACCTTTACCAACAGGAGAACCAAATCTTTGCAGAACACAAAGATATATGGGACAAAGCCTTTGGCTTTATGAGCAAGAACGATGACGATGATACCATGAATGAAAACTATGCAGACTTTCTTGCAAATACCATAGAATCCAACAAGGATTCCTTCTCCGAAGAAGAATACGATACTCTGAGTAAAGACATTGAAACGATCCGCGGCATTGAAGAGGAGATTGCAAAGCTTGCAAAAGAAATTGCCGCATCGGATTCCTCCGGCAGCAGTTCCTCCAGCTCTGCTGAGTCTACCGGCGTATTCCAGAGTTTCAAAGGAAAAGATCTGGATGGTAACGATGTAGATGAAAGCCTTTTCACCCAAAATAAGGTTACGGTTGTAAACTTCTGGTTCAGCGGATGCAAGCCTTGCGTTGAAGAGCTTTCTGAACTGAATGAATTAAATGATGAGCTTAAGGAAATGGGCGGCGAGGTTGTTGGCATCAATGTAGATACACTGGATGATAATCAGGATGGAATCAAAGAAGCGAAGAAAATCCTGGAAGCCCAGGGAGCTTCCTACAAAAACCTGACCTTCGCTTCTGATTCGGCCGCTGGAGAATATGCAAGAACTATTATGGCATTCCCCACAACAGTTCTTGTAGACAAAGACGGAAATATCATTGGCGAGCCTTTCATGGGTGGAATTGATAATCCATCCATCTACGAGCAGCTAATGAAACAAATTCAGTCTATACTTGATTAGAAATAATTCGTTTTATGTAAACCTGTTATTGACCTTGGGCAACTACTGTTTTAATTTGTGCTAAGTCGGCAAGCAGCTCCTTGGAGTATTCCTCTGCCTCTGCACAAGCCTTCTCTGCGGTTTCATAGTCCTGTTCCTGTAAGGCATTGCACACCTGCGTGCCATAGCCGTGGAATTTTCTGTGCTTGTCCTCCAAGCCCTTCCAGATTTCAGCCATTTCCGGGGTGTAGGGGGGCATCGCATAGTAAAAGTGTCCGAATCCACACTTGGAGACATCCAGCTGCAAAGGCTTGATGCTGCGGGATTCCACCATCTGCTTCAAATTTTCCAGCCATTCTTCATGGGCGGTAATGGCGCTGTCAATGCAGTCCAGATATTCCTGTTTATTAAGGGACAGAAAGGCATCCTGGGACATGATTCCCATGGTTTTGACGGAATCGTCCAGAGCTGTCTCGATATCGGCCACCGGGCTGGTCACATTCCGGAGGGTTTCAATGACGCGGTTCATCCCTGACGCATCCTCTTTTATCTTCTCGTACTGGTTCTGGATATCACCGGCGGCGTTTTCCATCTCCGTCATGGAATCGCTGATCTGCTCACTGGTATCTGCCAGCAAGGTAATCGAGTCATTGATTTTCAACACATTCTGCTGGTTATCCTCGTTAATCTGCCAGGCAATTTGAATTTTATCCTTCATGGAGCCCAGTGCCTCAATGGTACTTTTCGTGCTGTCAACGCTTTTCTCCGAGGCATTGCGGATTCCTTCCACAAATTCACCCATGCTGCCGGTCAGATGCTGAGTCTGCTCTGCCAGCTTTCGGATTTCCTCTGCCACAACCGCAAAGCCTTTTCCCGCCTCGCCTGCCCGTGCCGCCTCTATGGAGGCGTTGAGTGCCAGCATGTTGGTCCGTCTGGAAATGGAGTTGATTCCACTGATAACTTCGTTGATGTGGGTAATCACATTGGAAAGCTCGTCCATATCCTTCTGCATATTCTGGGACATGACAATGGTGTTCTCAGACAATTCCTTGATGGAAGTGAGTTCCTTCTGTCCCTCGTCTATTTTGGAATAAATGTCGGTGCTTTCCTCAGACAACTCAATAATCGTGTTGGTCAGCTCCTCGTGGCGCTCCGCTACCTGACTGGTAGCTTTGGTGGTTTCTTCCGCAGTCTGTTGGATAACTTCTGAGGAGGATGCCATATGGGTGGATATCTGGGTCAGACTATCAAGGTACTGCTCCAATGCCAAATCCAGCAGACTGATCTTCATAACTGCATCCATGTTCCGTCTGAAAACCGTGGAAAATTCATCCCGGTTGCGGAGGAGTCTGCGGTAAATATCCCCCAATTCCGGTTCCTTGCTGTAGTCCGCCTCCTTCATTGCAGCTATCGACTGTATCAGTTTTTCTTTCTTATTTCCCATATTCATTTGTAACCTCCCGTTGTACCCTGACATATCAGATAATTTTGTGTTTATTATATATTTTTTTCTCAGTTTCTACAAGATTTCTTCCTATTTTAAAATTCGATTTTAAAATTCGATAAATCATGGCATTATGGCAGATGCGTAAAAAAATGCCTTAATTCACTTCCCTTTGTCAGATACATGCACATGACTCTCGTTCTACAAGCCTGCAAGGCATTTTTACCTTAATGGGTGATGCCTGCAGCAGGTTTGATGCTGCTACCAGAAAATTCGCGCCATACTGCCCCATTTCATATGCCGGTGCGTGCATGGTTGTGAGCGCCGGCGTAATAAAGCCACACAAATCCACATCATCAAACCCGATTATTGAAATATCCTGGGGAATACACAGACCTCTTTCACGAATTGCTTTCATTGCTCCAATGGCAATAGGATCACTTGCAGCAAAAACAGCTGTGGGATTTTTCCCCTCTGTCAGCATTTCGCGCATCATCCTATAGCCGGATTCAATAGAATATTCCCCGATTTTTAAATAGGAGGATGCATCCAGTCCATTCTTCGTGGCATATTCTTCAAAATATTTCCTGCGTTCATCACAGAATACTTCGTTATGTTCCACATATTCCTCTCCACCCAGGAATGCGATCTTTCTATGCCCCAATCCCATGAGATAATCCATTATGTCATAAACGGCTTTCTTGAAATCCAGTGAAAAGGTTGTTACCGCATATTCATCCACGGGCATATCCAGAAAAATAATATTGGGAGTGATTCTGATCAGCTCGTTTACTTTCTTCTTACTAAACTTTCCAATGCACATCAGGCCATCCACTCCCTGAAGCTGACTCATATAATCCATGTCTGATTTAAAGACCCGGACTTCCCGAATACAATTCTTAATGCAAAAATCCTCAATACCTTTACGAACCATAAGATAATAGTGATCTTCCATCTCCTGCTCTGCCGAAAACCATTGGAGAATTCCCAGGGAAAAGGCCGCTTTGTCCTGCCTGGCAATTTTCTTATATCCCATATCCTTTGCAATTTCTATAACCTTCTGCTTTGTCTCCATAGAGGCTTTTAAGGTTGCATCATTATTTAATATTCTGGAGACCGTTGCCACGCTGACCTGTGCCTTATTCGCAATATCTTTTAGGGTTGCCATACTTTTTCCTTCCCAAAACAACTGCAATACATCCGAATTTTCTTCTATTATACATGTATTTCATTTTTTATTTTCTTCCTATTGATTTTTTTAGTATAATATCATATATTTTAGTTAAGCAATAGTTTTTTTACTAAAATTTATCCTAGGGGGTTCAAAATGATGAATTCAAGTTTACTGTTCAATAAGTTTAAGCACCACTCTCTCGATTCTGTTCTGGAAGACATCTATGGCAAAGAAACAGATATGGTCAATAGACAGTGTGAACGATATTGTGATGCAATCAAGAAATATATAGAGCTTTTCGGTGATGAGGATATAGAAATATATAGCGCCCCCGGCAGAACGGAAATCTGTGGCAACCACACCGATCACCAGAATGGAATGGTGCTGGCCGCCTCCATCAATCTTGATGCCATTGCGGTGGTGGGTAAAAGCGATGATTCTATGGTAGATTTCGTATCTGCGGGTTATTCGCCCATCCGCTGTGACATCTCCAATCTTTCCATCTGCGAGGAGGAGAAGGAAACAACCACCGCACTGATCAAGGGTGTGATAAAAGGGATGCAGAATCAGGGATATCACACCGGTGCATTTAAAGCATATGTTACCAGCGATATATTAAGCGGCTCCGGCCTTTCCTCTTCCGCTGCGCTTGAAGCGCTGCTTGGCACGATCCAGTCAGGTCTTTTCAACAATATGGAAGTGTCCCCCGTAGATATTGCAATGATTGGACAATATGCAGAGAATGTGTATTTCGGTAAGCCTTGCGGATTGATGGATCAGATTGCCTGCAGCGTAGGGGATTTCGTGCAGATTGATTTCAAGATTCCGGGCAAACCCCAGGTTCATAAATTAGCTTATGATCTTGCATCGGAGGGTTACCATTTATGCATCGTTGATACCAAAGGCTCTCATGCCAATCTCACCGATGATTATGCTGCAATCCCACAAGAAATGAAACAGGTTGCTGCTTTCTTTCATAAAGAACTGCTGGGTGAGATCACCATGGAGGATTTTCTCAGAGAACTTCCGGAGCTTTACGGTTCCGTAAATGACCGTGCCATTTTAAGGGCTTATCATTTCTTCTCTGAAAATGAACGGGTTAAACGGGCAGCCGCCGCCCTTGAGGCCAATCATTTTATGGAATTTCTGGCCGTGATTAAGGAATCCGGCAATTCCTCTTTCAAGTATTTGCAAAATGTATATTCCAGTCATAATTCTGAGTGCCAGCCAATACCAATGGCTCTCGCTTTCAGCGAATATTACCTTAAAGATAACGGTGTATGCCGGGTTCATGGAGGTGGTTTTGCCGGAACCATTCAGGCCTTTGTTAAAGATGAGGCCGTAGCAGGCTATAAAGAATTCATCGAGAAAATATTTGGCGAAGGAACCTGCCATGTGCTTAAGATCAGAAAACAGGGAGGCATGAAAGTACAATGAGTGCGTTAGCTCCCGATGAAGAAAGTCAGGTGATACCTATGGAAAATATACTTAATAAAAATATCAAAAAATTAGTGCAGTATGGCATTAACAGCTCCTTGATTCCTGAATCAGAAAAAAACTATTCCATTAATCTATTATTGGATGTTTTTGGTCAAAGTGATTATTGCGACTCCGACATATCGGATGAAGAATTGGTTTTAGAAGACATCCTCAATGTCTTAACAGATGAAGCCTGTAAGCTTGGAATCATTGAAGATAATTTGATCTACCGGGACTTGTTTGATACAGGACTTATGAATTGTATCACTCCCCGTCCCTCTCAGGTCATTGATGCTTTTTGGAAAAAATACAATATTTCACCCCAAACAGCAACGGATTATTACTTTCAATTCAGTCAGGACACCAACTATATCCGCCGGGCTCGTATTGCCAGAGACATCAAGTGGGTCGTTCCCTCCCGGTATGGCGATATTGACATTACCATTAATCTTTCTAAACCAGAGAAGGATCCGAAAGCCATTGCACTTGCCAAAAGTACACCTGCTTCGTCCTATCCCAAATGTCTGCTCTGCATGGAAAACGAGGGTTATGCCGGAAATGTTCATCACCCCGCAAGACAGAATCACCGCATTATTCCCCTGAATATATGCGGAGAGCAATGGGGGCTTCAATACTCCCCTTATGTGTACTACAATGAACATTGCATTGTTTTCAACGGTCAGCATACCCCTATGAAAATAGAAAAGGCGACCTTTGAAAAACTGTTTGATTTTGTAAAACTATTTCCTCATTATTTTATCGGTTCTAATGCGGATCTGCCAATCGTGGGTGGCTCCATTTTGAGTCATGACCATTTTCAGGGAGGAAACTATACCTTTCCCATGGCCAGGGCAAATACCATTGCAGATTTTCATATTAAGGGTTTTGATGATGTTGACTGCGGCATCTTAAACTGGCCGTTATCCGTAATACGCTTAAAGAGCAAAGACAGTGCAGATATTATCGCCCTGGCGGATTATATTTTGGAATCATGGCGACATTATACAGATGAATCAGCATTTATTTTTGCTGAAACGGATGGTGAACCCCACAATACCATTACTCCCATTGCTCGGTTTCGTGACGGGCTTTTTGAATTGGATTTGGCTCTCAGGAATAACATTACCACGAAAGAGCATCCTCTGGGTGTCTACCATCCCCACAGTAACCTTCATCATATCAAAAAGGAAAATATCGGTCTGATTGAGGTACTGGGTCTGGCCATATTGCCCTCGAGATTAAAATCAGAGATGGAACTTCTCTCTGAATATATTCTGTCCGGTAAAAATATCCGTGAAAACGAAACGCTGGTAAAGCACGCTGACTGGGTAGACCAGTTTTCCATGAACTATTCTTCTATTAACGCTGATAACATCATGGATATTCTTCATGACGAAATTGGTAAAGTGTTTGTCCAGGTACTGGAAGATGCCGGTGTTTACAAAAGCACTCCTGAGGGATTAAAAGCTTTTCTCCGCTTCATCGATACACTGTAAATCTTTCCTATAAAAAGCCCTGTTTTACTCATATAGATGATATCTTTGTTTTTTCCGGGCAAACCGGGCACTGTCCGCCTCATAGGATGCCAGAAGTTTCTCTTTGTCCCAGTCTCCTAATAACTCTCCGCCGCCGGACAGGAGTGCCAGCATGGGCTTTTTGTCCTCTGTGATGGGGGGAAGAATCTGGAATTTATCACCGTAAAGTTTCCGTATCGTGTCCAGCAGCGTGATGCCCAGGGTCACCGGCCGAAAGACCTTACTGTCCGTCACATGGAACACAACACCAGCGCAGTTTACGCCCTCATATTTGGAGGTGGAGGGAATAAACCATACCGGTGTGGTAATCACGCCGAGCAGTTTCTCATTATTTAATGTCTCGGACAACTGCTCCGCATCAATGTAATCAGCACCTACTACCCGGAAGGGAGCAGCCGTTCCCCGTCCTTCGGACATGTTGGTTCCCTCTAGCAGGCAGATGCCGGGATAACAGAGCACAGACTCAAAGTTCATCAATGCCGGACTGGGAGCCACCCAGATTTTTCTCCATTCAGGATAAAACATGGAGCGTTTCCAGCCGGTACATTTCACAACCTGCAAATCACAGCCAATGTTTTCTTCCTGATTCAACATCAATGCTGCCTCTCCGGCTGTCAAACCATATCGGTAAGGGAATTTACAGCAGCCTACAAAACTGCGAAAATCATCCTGTAACAGATTTCCCTCTACGATTTCTCCTCCCAGAGGATTGGGTCTGTCCAACACCATCAGTTTCTTTCCCGCTGCCGCGCAATCCAACATGGCATTCCGCAGTGTGGAAAGATAGGTAAAAAACCGCACACCCACATCCTGGATGTCATAAAGCAGCAAATCAAACTGCTCTAACATCTCCTTGGTAAAATGTCTGCCGTTTGCACCATACAGACTATAAACAGGAATTCCTGTTTCCGGGTCACGATACTGCTCCACCGGTTCTCCGGCTCCTATATTTCCCCGCACACCATGCTCCGGTCCAAACAGAGCTGTCAGGTGACACAGCCCTTGCAGTACCTTAATATCTGATTGCAACTGGCTGTTTCTGCCTGTAATATTGGTGAGAAGTGCCACTCTGGCATCCTTTAATTCCTTTTTGTATTCTTCAATATGATCAATCCCGTATTGTACCATATCCTACTGCTCCTTTCCTCCGGAAATTGCCGCAGACACATGTCCCTGTACTGCATCCAGCATCTGTAACGCTTTCTCTGCATCCACTTGATTTTCTATCATAACAATAGCGGTTTTCGGCCGGCAGCCACACTTTTCCAGGGTCTGTCTGGCCTCTTCCCGGGATACGCCGGTGGCATTTTGTACAATGGTTGCACACCGCTCCACCAGTTTCTTATTCGAGGGTTTCACATCCACCATAAGGTTGCCATATACCTTGCCAAGTTTAATCATCGCACCTGTGGACAGCATATTTAATACCATTTTCTGGGCTGTTCCACTTTTCATTCTGGTGGAACCGGTGACTACTTCAGGTCCCGGCATAGGCGCGATTCCTATATCGGCAAGCCGGTCGATCTCTGAGTCTTTACAGCAGGTCACACTGGCAACCGCCGCACCAACGGATTTTGCATACTTCATGGCACCAATCACATAGGGCGTTCTGCCGGAGGCTGCGATACCAACCAGTACATCTCCTTTGGAAAAATTGATTTCTTTTAAATCCCTGGCTCCCAGTTCCTCATCATCCTCTGCACCTTCCACTGCCTGGAAAATCGCCGGATAACCTCCAGCCATCAGTGCCACAATCTGTTCCGGTGCCGTAGAATAGGTAGGCGGACACTCCACTGCATCCAATACTCCCAGTCTTCCGGAGGTTCCGCAGCCACAGTATATCAGCCTGCCCCCCTTGGCCAGCCTGTCTGCAATCACATCCACCGCTGCTGCAATATTGGGCAGTTCCTTTTCCACTGCCAATGCAACCTTCTTGTCTTCCTCATTGATGAGACGAACCATGTCCAATGTGGACAGTTCGTCGATATGTAACGTGTTCTCGTTTCTTTGTTCTGTCGCGATTTTACTCAGTTCCATGTTCATTACCGACCTTTCTCTCCTTATCCATATAAGTTTTATTTAACCGGTTTAAAACTTCTTCATAATTTCGATTTACATAGGCTGTGTACAAAATGTCCACAATATTTAGCTGGGCAATTCTGGAGGAGCTTGCTCCCCGCCGGAAAAGTGCCTCTTTTGCTGAAGTATACAAAAGATAATCCGCTTTGCCGGAAAGAGTGGACTCTGCATAGCGGGTGACTGCCAGCAGAGGGGTTCCGTTCAATTTCAGCTGCTCTGCGCATTTAATCATCTCACCGGTTTCTCCGGAATAAGAGAAAATAATGGCAAAATCCTCTTTCGTTGAATTTTCTGCCAGAAGGTATTGAGAATGTAAGTCGTCCATCACAAAACAGGATTTGTTGACCCTCAGGAATTTCAAACCGGCATCCTTTGCCACACAAAGGGACGCTCCCATTCCAAACAAAAGGACATGCCTGCATTTACACAAAAGTTCCACACATTTCTCCATCATGTCCAAGTCCAGTAAATCCAACGTTTCTTCCAGAGACTGGATGTTTTGATGGGTTACTTTTTCTGCAATCGCCTGAATATGATCCTCTCTGGAAATGTCACTCAGATTTTCTTTTCCGTTATTTTCATATCTGGCAAGCTCATAAACCACTGCCTGTTTCAATTCCCGATAACCATCAAATCCCAGAGACTTGCTGAGACGGACAATGGTTGCCGGAGAAACATATAATCTGGAAGCCAGCTCCCGGATATTGTACCGTACCACAAGAGCAGGATCCTCCAACAGACCTTTGGCCACATTTTTCTCAGAACTGCTGAGACTTTCATACATTTCCCGCATACATATCAAAGGATTTTTTCTCATGCTATTTCTCCAATAGATTCTGTGCCATCATGACTGCACCCACGGCGGCGTTTTGTCTGGGTGCTACACAGGTAAAACCGGGACAGCTTTTCTCGATTTCTGCCACTACGAATTTCCGGTAAACAGTGTCGTTTTCCAGAAGTCCTCCCAGTAAGGCAATCTCCCCCTGCTCCATGTGAAGCCCATTCACCACTGCTGCCACCTGCCGGCTTACCTGACAGGCATTGTCCTGCAAAATCTGTAATGCCACAGCGTCTCCCCCGGCTGCTGCCTGTTCCGCCAGCCGGGATGCCTGTGCCACATAGCTTTTGTCATTTTTGTATACATAGGCAATAATCTTCTGACGGTCATCCAGATGAAGCTGGTCTGCCAAAAGTTCTGTCAGACAAGTGGGGGCTCCGTAGCCGTCCCAGAGGTGAGTAGCTGCCTTGATGACATCTCTGCCGATGGCGTAGCCACTTCCCTCGTCTCCAATGAGATGTCCCCAGCCGCCTGCGCGTAAGGTGTCACCTTCTGCATTTCTGCCACAACAGATCGAGCCGGTTCCTGCTACCAGGGATATGCCGGGTTTTCCTTCCAGGGCACCCCAGAGAGCGATTTCATGGTCACCCACCAGTTCCCATTTTTCGATGCCTGCCTGGGTTACCGCCTGCTCCACCAGTCCGCGCATCCGGGGATTGCTGACACCTGCCGCACCGATGCACAGGGAAACACATTCTCCCTTGCTTTGCAAAAATTCGCAAATTTGTTTCATCAGCGCAGTAAAGCCTTCCT
>CAKRTZ010000063.1 GCA_934402515.1 uncultured Lachnospiraceae bacterium | reverse complement strand
CTCAAGGTGACGCAGTCGGATCTGGAACTGGTGGAGGAGTTAAAGGCACTGGCAGAAAAATAACTGTCGGAACCGGGGAGTCAATTAGGAGGAAATTTATCATGGGTTTACACTCGAATCTGGAGCGTGATGTGGTGCTGATGAATCTGGAAGAACAGATTACACAGCTGACCGTGGAACTATATGGAAAGAAATTGGAAGAATGTTCAGAGGAAGAACTCTATCATACGATATTGACCTTGACGAAGGAACTGTTAAGCGTTACAGACCGGATAGAAGAGGAGAAAAAGGTTTATTATATTTCTGCAGAATTCCTGATCGGAAAACTGCTTTCCAACAATCTCATTAATCTGGGAATCTATGACCAGGTGGAGAAAATTTTGGAAAAATACGGACGGAAATTGTCTGTGCTGGAGGAGATTGAGCCGGAACCTTCCCTGGGAAATGGCGGTTTAGGCCGTCTGGCAGCATGCTTTCTGGATTCCATAGCCACACTGGGGCTGCCTGGAGACGGTATTGGGCTGAATTATCATTTCGGTTTATTTAAACAGGTATTCAGAGATCATTTGCAGACTGCAGAAAAAAATGAGTGGATAGAGAAACAGTCCTGGCTGACTCCCACGGAGGATCGCTTTGTCATTGAGTTCGGGGACTGTAAAGTGACCTCACGGATGTACGATCTGGATGTGGTGGGCTATGACAGTGGTGTAAATAAGCTGCATCTCTTTGATCTGGAATCCGTGGATGAAAGTCTGGTGAAGGAGGGCATTACCTTTGATAAGGAGGCTGTGACAAAAAACCTCACGCTGTTCTTATACCCGGATGATTCTGATGAAGCGGGAAATCTGCTGCGTATCTATCAGCAGTATTTCATGGTGAGCAATGCAGCACATTTGATCCTCAAAGAGATGAGGGAAAAGAAATACGATCTGCATCGGCTGTATGATCATGCGGTCATCCAGATCAATGACACCCATCCCACCATGATTATTCCGGAATTGATCCGGATTCTGGTGGAGGAAAAGGCATTTGCCATGGACGAGGCGATTGATGTGGTAAGTAAGACCTGTGCCTACACCAACCACACGATTCTGGCGGAGGCACTGGAGAAATGGCCCCTGGCTTATCTGGAAAAGGTAGTGCCTCAGCTGGTTCCTTATATCAAGGAACTGGACAAGCGGGTGGCAGCCAGATACAAAGACCCGGAAGTGCAGATTATTGACGAGGATGGCAGGGTACACATGGCACGCATTGACATTCACTACGGCTTTTCCGTGAATGGCGTGGCAGCAATTCATACGGAGATTTTGAAACAGACGGAGTTGCATGCTTTTTACAAGCTTTACCCGGAGAAATTTAATAATAAGACCAATGGAATTACCTTCCGCCGCTGGCTGCTTTGCTGTAACAGGGAACTGACAAATTTCCTTACGGAGCAGATTGGTGCCGGGTATAAAAAAGATGCGCGGAAACTGGAGAAACTTTTAAACTATAAAGATGATCCGGATATTCTGGATGCGTTAGAGCAGATCAAGAAGACGAAAAAACAGCAGCTGGTGGAATACGTGGAGCAGAAGGAGGGCGTTCATTTAAACCCCGACTCTATTTTTGATATTCAGGTAAAACGTCTCCATGAATATAAACGGCAGCAGATGAATGCTCTTTATATCATTCATAAATATCTGGAGATTAAGGGGGGAAAGAAACCGACAACCCCCATCAGCTTTATCTTTGGCGCAAAAGCAGCGCCCGCCTATGTGATTGCCCAGGATATTATCCATTTGATTTTGTGCCTTCAGGATATTGTGAATCATGATCCGGATGTCAGTCCATATATGACGGTATTTATGGCAGAAAACTACAATGTGACTTATGCGGAGAAACTGATTCCTGCCTGTGACATCTCCGAGCAGATTTCCCTGGCATCCAAGGAGGCCTCCGGTACCGGCAATATGAAATTTATGTTAAACGGTGCGGTGACCTTGGGAACGGCAGACGGGGCCAATGTGGAGATTGCAGAACTGGTGGGAGCAGACAATATTTATCAATTCGGAATCTCCTCTAAAGAGGTTATCCGCCATTATGAAAAAGCGGATTATGTGGCAAAAGATTATTATAAGAAAAGTCCGGTGATTCAAGAGGCGGTAGACTTTATCCTCAGCAAGCAGATGCTGGCAGTAGGGCACAAGGAAAACCTGGAGCGCCTGTACAAGGAACTGTTAAACAAAGACTGGTTCATGACGCTGATTGACCTGGAAGAATATATTAAAGTCAAGGACAGGATGCTCGCCGATTATGAGAACCGGGAAAAGTGGAAGAAGATGATGTTAGTCAATATTGCCAAGGCTGGTTATTTTTCTTCCGACAGAACCATAGAAGAGTACAATCGGGATATCTGGAAATTACAGCCTATGGAACGTTAAATAAAAAAAGAGATTGAGACCTCTGTACACAGAAAAAAGTGTGCAGAGGTCTTTTTTCGATATTCCCGTAGGGAGATGAATAATTTGGCAGGGAATCATGAAAACTAAGGATAAATGAAAAAGAGAGGAATGCAGAGGATGATGAAAAAGAGAATGGTAAGAGGGATGTTTTGCTGGCTCCTGATGGCAGCAATGTTAACAGGGTGTGGCAACAGGACCGATGACAATGGAACACAGAACGGAAACCAGAAGGAAACAGCAGAACAAACTACGACGACCGGAGGAAAAATTTATTTTTTGAACTTTAAGCCGGAACAGAATGATCAGTGGCTGGCATTGGCAAAGATGTATACACAACAGACGGGAGTGCCCTTTGATGTCCAGACTGCCGCAAGTGACACTTATGAATCAACCTTGAAATCAGAGATGGCAAAAACCCAGGCCCCCACCTTGTTTCAGGTGAATGGACCGGTGGGACTTTCTACCTGGAAAGACTACTGCTATGACTTGTCAGACAGTGAAGTGTATGCCCATCTTACCAGTGATGAGTTCGCTTTGAAGGAGGGAACCGAGATAAAAGCCATTGCCTATGTGGTGGAAACCTACGGACTGATTTACAACAAGGCGCTGCTCAGGGATTATCTAGATACCGATGGAGCAGTGATCCGTGAGGTATCAGAAATCAACTCTTTTGCCAAGCTCAAGGCGGTGGCGGATGATATTCAGGCGAAAAAAGAAGATCTTGGGATCGAAGGAGCCTTTACCTCTGCAGGAATGGACAGTTCCTCCGACTGGAGATTCAAGACCCATCTGGCCAATCTGCCGGTGTATTATGAATATCGGGATAACGGTATGCAATCCATGGCACAGATTCAGGGAACCTATCTGGATCAGTATAAGCAGATCTGGGACCTGTATATTACGGACTCCACTTGTTCTCCCACACTTCTTTCCGGCAAAACCGGCGAGGATGCAGCCAGCGAGTTTGCTTTGGGAGAAGCGGTCTTTTATCAGAATGGTACCTGGGCTTATTCGGATATTGCCGGAAATGAGGTGGCGGATGAGGATCTGGGTATGCTGCCCATCTATATCGGTGTGGAAGGAGAAGAAAAGCAGGGCTTGTGTACCGGCTCGGAGAATTACTGGTGTGTGAATAAAAATTCCTCTCCGGAAGATATTCAGGCAACCCTGGACTTCTTGAACTGGGTAATCACCTCCGATGAAGGAAGAAGAGTGCTGTCCCATGACATGGGGTTCGTCACACCTTTTGATACCTTTGAGAAGGAGATTCCTCAAAATCCTCTGGCAAAGGCCGCAGAGGAATACCTGAAGGAAGGAAAGCAGCCCATTGCCTGGATTTTTACCACGATGCCATCGGAACGATGGAAAAATGGGGTGGGCAGTGCGCTCTTGGAATATGCCCAGGGCACAGGAAGCTGGGATGGGGTGAAAACAGCCTTTGTGGATGGTTGGGCGAAAGAGTATGCAGCCTCCGGAAGGTAGGGATCGAGATGGAAAAAGCAATGAGACGGTATTTTCCCATTTTTGTGCTCCCTACTCTGGCTGCTTTCACCATTGGATTTCTTCTTCCCTTTCTCCAGGGAATTTATTTATCCTTCTGCAGGTTTACCACAATAAAGGATGCACAGTTTATCGGGGTTTCCAATTACCTGAAAGTGTTTGAGGATGAGACTTTCCTCCATGCGCTGTGGTTTACGGCTTTATTTACCCTTCTTGCCGTGGTCACCATCAACCTCCTGGGATTTGCCATTGCTTTGCTTTTGACCAGGGGCTTTCCAGGAACGAATCTGTTTCGGACCGTATTTTTCATGCCGAATCTGATTGGTGGGATTGTGCTGGGCTATGTATGGCAGCTGCTGCTAAATGGAATTTTGCTGCGCTTTGACCGGACACTGACCTATAGCGGAGCGTATGGATTCTGGGGGTTGCTGATTCTTATGAACTGGCAGCAGATCGGCTATATGATGATTATTTATATTGCAGGGATTCAAAATGTACCGGGAGAACTGATGGAAGCAGCAAGGATTGACGGAGCCACTTCGGGACAGATTCTGCGTCATGTGACCATTCCCATGGTGATGCCATCCATTACAATCTGTACGTTTCTTACGTTGACCAATTCCTTTAAGCTGTTTGACCAGAATCTGGCATTGACGGCGGGAGAGCCTTCCAACAAGTCGGAAATGCTGGCACTGAATATTTTCCACACTTTTTACGGCAGAAACGGTTGGGAAGGAGTGGGACAGGCAAAGGCTGTGATCTTTTTCCTGCTTGTGGCGATGATTACGTTTGTGCAGATGAAAATGACCAGAGCGAGGGAGGTACAGCAGTGAGATGAGAAGAGATCAGAAAAATCGAGGATGGGGATGGAGCTTTTTCTTTTCACTGCTTGCCATCGCCTATGTATATCCCATTTTATTAGTGGTGATAAATTCTTTTAAGAAAAAGGCTTATATTGCCAAGCAGCCCTTTGCTATTCCCAGAGGAAAAATGTATGTGGGATTTTCCAATTACAGCGGTGGAATTGAGAAGACCGGATTTTTCAGTGCATTCGTCAACTCTCTGTTTATCACAGTCTGTTCCGTGCTGGTGATTGTAATTTTAACATCCATGTGTGCCTGGTATATCACCAGAGTGCGTAACCGCTTTACCGGGATGTTCTATAACTTATGCCTGTTTTCCATGATTGTCCCGTTCCAGATGGTGATGTTTACCCTATCCAAGCTGACGGATACCCTTCGGTTAAATACGCCCTGGGGACTTGTTGTGATTTACCTGGGATTTGGTGCGGGATTGTCGGTATTTATGTTCAGCGGTTTTGTGAAATCCATACCGTTAGAGATTGAGGAAGCAGCTATGATGGACGGGTGTACGCCGTTACAGACTTACAACAGAGTGGTGTTTCCCGTTCTAAGACCGACCTGCATTACCGTAGCAATCCTGCAGACCATGTGGGTATGGAATGATTATCTGCTCCCGTATCTTACATTGGATCTGAAACGATTTAAGACCATCCCTATTGCGGTGCAGTATCTGAAAGGGGGATATGGATCTGTGGATATGGGAGCAATGATGGCAGTGTTGGTGCTTGCCATCATTCCCATTGTGATTTTTTACCTGTTCTGTCAACGGTTTATCATAGAAGGCGTTGTTGCCGGGGCAGTAAAGGGGTAGACAAAATCTATAGATAGATCATATTGGAATTGTGATAGTCCGGGTTTTCTGTGACATCCTGGGAAAAACGTGTGTCCATCCGGTAGGCCTTGGCCGCTTCTCTGGAAGGAAACTCAATTTCTGCAAGAACCAAAGGAGCAAGTGCCCCTTCAAAGACATCCAGTTCAATGGTGAGAGAGGCGCCGTCCAGCAGGCGCAGGCATTCCTCGTTGATTTCCCGGAAGGACAGCGGGATCAGATAACGTTTTTTGGTGATGGGATGCCCGTCTGCCTTTTCCAGAAGGTGCTGGTAGGATTTCGCATCTAAGGGAAGGTTATATTCCTCTCTCGCCATCATACCGCTTCCCTTGTAGGTGAGGTAGTAATCCTCATCGCTGCGGCGGATGCGCACCACCGGCCGGGTATTCAGATAGGCCTGTTCAATATGGCGGCATTCAAACTGCTCCAGATCGGTGGGCAGTTCTTTTACCAGAAATTTCCGCTCGATTTCCATTCCCATAAAAGTATCTTCTCCTATGCCATTATACAGATTTAACAAAATGTTAATGGTATTATATATCAGATGATGGTAAAATGAAACTATTCAACAGTAAAATATAATAAACATTGGAGGCCTACATAACATGAGTAATATTGCAGTTTTTTTTGCAGAAGGATATGAGGAAATAGAGGCATTGACCGTGGTGGATATCCTGCGGAGAGCCGGAGAACAGGTGAGCATGGTATCGGTAAATGGAGAGCATTGTGTCAAAGGCTCCCATGGGATCGGTGTGAATATGGACACCTCTTTGGGAGAACTGGATTTTGAAAGCCAGGATGTTCTGGTTTTGCCGGGAGGTTTAAAGGGAACCCAGAATCTGGAGGCATGTGAACCGTTGATGAAGGAGTTTGACGATTTCTTTGCAAAGGGAAAAACCATTGCAGCGATCTGTGCAGCACCCAGTATTTTCGGACACCGGGGCTATTTGAAAGGGAAAAAGGCATGCTCTTATCCTTCCTTTGAAAGCCATTTGGAGGGAGCAGAAGTTTTACAGCAGCCTGCAGTCTGTGACGGTGAAGTGATTACCGGACGGGGAATGGGAGCTTCCATCGCCTTTACGTTGGAAATTTTAAAGAAGCTTCAGAATCAGGAAGCAGCAGACATCATGGCAGAAAAAATTGTGTACACCAGGTAGGAGCAGGCATGAATATTTTATTTTTTCTGAAACCGAAAAGTGAGGTGTCCTACCTCTATGATGACTATTCCCTCAGACAGTCTCTGGAAAAGATGGAGCGGCATGGTTATACAGCCATTCCCATTATCGGCAGGGAAGACGGTACATACAAAGGAACCATCACAGAAGGAGATCTCTTGTGGGCTGTGAAGGAATATTGGAACCTGAATATCCATACAGCAGAGGATCTGCCGATTATGGAGATTCACCGGCATAGGGATAATCTACCTGTATCGGTAGGAGAATCCATGGAGAATCTGATTGACAAGGTGACCAATCAGAACTTCGTGCCGGTTATCGATGACGAGGGGCATTTTATCGGAATTATTACCAGAAAAGATGTCATCGGCTATCTGGTGCATGAACTGGGCAGAAACAATGAGATGTAATAAAAAAAGACGATTAACAAAGATACTGACAGGGTTCCTTTGCATGGCGTTACTGACCGGCTGTGGGAGATTTGATATTTCCAATACAAAAGTAGTATTGACCACCGGCTTTGATAAAGATGAGATCTTTCGTATTGAAACCATATCCTGCACCGTACCGGAAGTGATAGTTTATCTCACCAATGCGCAAAATCAATATGAGAGTGTTTATGGCAGTGAAATCTGGGGGGCAAGCTTCGAGGGAGTATCCCTGGGAGAAAACATTAAGGAAACGGTACTGGCACAGATTGCCCAGATTAAGACCATGAATCTGATGGCTCAGGATTACGAGGTAGAACTGGACGAACAGGAGCAGGAACTGGTAAGTCAGGCAGCCGTGAAGTACTACAATTCCTTAAACAGCGTGGAAATAGAAAAGATGGGAGTGGATCAGAAACTGATCGAGAATCTCTATCGGGAATATGCCACAGCGGATAAAGTATACCAGTATCTTATCCGGGATGTGAATCCTGAGATCAGTGACGATGAAGCCCGGATTATTACCGTGGAGCATATCCTGATCAAAACCTATGCCCTGGATGGCAACGGGCAAAAAATCGAGTATACAGGTGCAGACAAGGAAGAAGCCCTGGAGACGGCGGAGAAGGTCTGGAAACTGGCAGTTTCCGGGGAAACGGATTTTGAGGAACTGGCCGCACAGTACAGTGAGGACGAAAATGTGACCTATTCCTTTGGCAAAGGCGAAACAGAGGAAGCATTTGAAAAGGCGGCCTTTGACCTTGGAACCGGGGAGATCAGCAACATTGTGGAAACTTCCCTAGGCTATCATATCATCAAATGTATCAGTACCTTCAACAAAGAAGAAACCGATGCCAACAAAGTCAGAATCGTGGAGAAAAAACGGCAGGAGGTTTTCGGAGAAGAGTATGATGCTTATGTGAAAAAGCTGACCAGAGATCTGAATGAACAGCTTTGGGAAAGCATTTCCTTCCTCTATGATCCGGAGGTACAGACCCAGGATTTTTTCAACATCTATGATGAATATTTCGGGCAAAATAACGGAGTTTAGAAAAATTTTAGAATTGGTTCATAGAATTATTAGCACTCAACTTAAATGAGTGCTAATTTTTTATTGACATTTACTTTACAGAGTTTTAAACTACTCATTAGTGGCAGGAAAACCTGCAAAAGGCATGCTTATTAATAACAGAAAAGGAAGTGTTTTACTATGGCAGCAAAAAACGGAAGTTTATCAATCAACAGCGAGAATATTTTCCCGATTATCAAAAAGTGGTTGTATTCCGATCACGATATTTTCTTCAGGGAACTGATTTCTAACGGCTGTGATGCAATTACCAAGTTGAAGAAGCTGGACATGATGGGAGAGTACACTCTGCCGGAAGGGTATAAACCCCAGGTGCAGGTGATTGTAAATCCGGAAGAGAAGACTATCACCTTTATCGATAATGGTCTGGGAATGACCGCAGACGAGGTGGAGGAATACATCAACCAGATCGCATTCTCCGGCGCAACGGATTTCATCACCAAATATAAAGATAAGACCAATGACGATCAGATTATCGGACATTTCGGATTAGGCTTTTATTCTGCCTTTATGGTTGCAGATGAGGTACATATCGATACCTTATCCTACAAGGAAGGTGCAAAGCCGGTACACTGGGAGTGTGATGGCGGTACCGAGTATTCCATGGAAGAAGGCGACTGGAACCAGGTTGGCACCAAGATTACCCTTTTTGTCAACGAGGATTGCCTGAAATTCTGTAACGAGTATGAAGCAAGAGAAGTGGTCAGCAAGTACTGCTCCTTCATGCCCACCGAGATTTATCTCTCCAGAGCCAACACCACCGAGACCCAGACCATCAAGCCGGAGGAGAAACTGGATACCGATAATGTCATCGAAACCATCAAACCGGAAAAAGAAAGTGATGAGGAGAAACTGAAAATCACCAAACGTCCGGAACTGATGAACGATACCCATCCTCTTTGGACAAAGCATCCCAACGAGTGCACAAAAGAGGAATATCTGGACTTTTACCGCAAGGTATTCCACGACTACAAGGAGCCGTTGTTCTGGATTCATCTGAATATGGATTATCCTTTTAACTTAAAGGGTATTTTGTATTTCCCGAAATTAAATATGGAGTATGAGTCCATTGAGGGAACCATCAAATTATATAATAACCAGGTATTCGTTGCAGATAATATCAAAGAGGTCATCCCGGAATTTTTGATGCTGTTAAAGGGTGTCATCGACTGCCCGGATATTCCGCTGAACGTATCCAGAAGTGCCCTGCAGAATGATGGCTTTGTAAAGAAAATTGCAGACTACATCTCCAAGAAAGTGGCAGACAAACTTTCCGGCATGTGTAAGACCGAGAAAGAGGAGTATGACAAATACTGGGATGATATCAGTCCCTTCATCAAATTCGGCTGCTTAAAGGATGATAAATTCTGCGAGAAGATGACGGATTACATTCTTTTCAAGAACCTGGATGGCAAATATCTGACTTTGCCGGAGTGCCTGGAAGTCAACAAGACAGATCCGGATGAAGCAGATGAGAAGGCTGTGGATGAGAACGGCGAAAAGGTAGATGCGGAAGTGGTAGATTCCACAGAGGAAACCTCCGAAGAGAACAAGGAAGAGGAAAAGAAAGAAAAAATCATCTACTATGTAACCGATGAACAGCAGCAGAGCCAGTACATTAATATGTTCCGTCAGGCAAAGATGGATGCGGTGATCTTAAACCACAATATCGATCAGCCTTTCATCTCCCAGCTAGAGGCAAAGAACGAGGGCATCAAGTTCCAGCGTATCGATGCAGATCTGACCGAAACCTTCAAGAGCAAGACATCCAAGAAGGCGGAGAAAGAGTACGAGGAGCAGGCCGGCGAGATTGCCAAGGTGATGCAGAAGGCTCTGAAAAAAGAGAAATTAAATGTCAAGATTGAAAAACTGAAAAATAAAAAGATTGCGTCCATGATTACCTTATCCGAGGAAAGCCGCCGGATGCAGGATATGATGAAGATGTACTCCATGAATGGCATGGGTATGCCCGGATTTGGCGATGAAGGTGAGACTTTAATCTTAAATGCCAGCCATCCTCTGGTACAGTATGTCTGTGAACACAAGGATGGAGACAATACGAAGATGATTTGTGAGCAGCTCTATGATCTGGCAAAATTGCAGCATTCCCCTCTGGATGCCGATGCCATGACCAGATTTATAAGCCGAAGCAATGACATTATGATGCTGTTATGTAAAGAAGCTGAGTAACTTTTCCATTTTTATTGAAAAAGTTTCCAACATATAATTTGCCACAACGCTCATACTAACATCAAGATAAGCGATAAACATTTATCACTTATCTTCCAAATAGAAAATGCAGCAAAACAAAATGTTAGTATGGAGGTGAAAACTATGGCAAGCAGCAAGTCTAATAAAGTAGAAGTTCCTGAGGCTAAGGCAGCAATGGATCGTTTCAAGACTGAGGTAGCATCCGAGTTAGGCGTAAACCTGAAAGAGGGTTACAACGGTGACTTAACATCCAAGGAAGCCGGTTCTATCGGTGGCGAGATGGTTCGCCGTATGATCAAGAAACAGGAAGAGTCTATGAAATAAAGGATAGACTTTATCGAGAAGGGCAGCGGAACTTGATTCCGCTGTCCTTTTCTGCTATGATAGGTAATCGCTCCGCGAACCTATCATAGCAAAGCTCCGCGGGAATGCGCACGCTTTTGCAGGGGTAGATGTCGCTAACCGCGACGCAAAAGCGGCGCAGAATATCGCAAAGCGATATTCTATTATTGTACGATTGACAATAAGGCAGGCGAAAGGAACGAGGATGATGAAAAAATTTACCAAAACACTACTTACATTGGGCTTGGCGGCGGTACTGCTGGC
>CAKRTZ010000062.1 GCA_934402515.1 uncultured Lachnospiraceae bacterium | reverse complement strand
CCGTACTGCCTTTTGAATACATAACTGAAATAATTCGGGTCGGAATATCCTACGCTTTTTGCAATATAGTAGCTCTTCTCATTTGTCTGAACCAGAAGACGGGCGGCTTTTTCCATCCGGAATTCGGTCAGATAGCCAATAAAGGAATTTCCTGTCTCTTTCTTAAATACACTGGAGAAATAGGAATTAGAGATAGAAAGAGCCTCGCATATATCATCAAGAGAAAGATTTTCATCCTGGTAATGCATATGCACATAATCCTTTGCCTTGCGGATTAGGCTTTGCGTGGAACTGTCCCGTGCAGTTTTCATTTTTTCGTGAAGATGGGCACAATAGCTGCTGAGCCATTGCTTTAAATGATCCCGCTCCATGTTAATCAGACGGGGATATTCCTCTACAATTTCCTGAATGCCATTCTCGGGCCGGATATCATTGTTCAACATAAAATGATAAAGGGCACTGACCAGTTCCATGACGGAAACTTTGTGCTCCTGGAGGGACTGGGATGTCAGGTAGATTTTGTCCACATACTCGTCAACTGCATCGGTAATTGCGTCGCCGGAACCGAGACTGATCATTTTCAGCATGTTGGACAGCTCGGCATCACTTCCAACAGTGTTTTCCTTTTTCTGTGGGATAATCTCCCCGAGGTTGATTGCACATCCGCCGCCATAAAGTACGCGGTAAGATACGGCTTCTTTCGCACTGCAATAAGACTGGGATAAATCAAGCACAGTGTAGCATAACTGTCCCACACCAATCGTTACCTCGGCGCCAATGACACGATGCATATATTTGCAGAAGCGATCACAGTCGTCGGTGAGCTCCAGCAGCTCATTCTCATTGGATAGCTGAGCGATCAGTATCGTATTATCCAAATAGGTAAAACATTTGGAATTCCATTTTCCAGCCAACTGTTCCCGCACTTGTTTGTCAACAGAAATGGTCAGAAACCTGGCATCCATATCCGTGGGCACCTGATTTGAAGAAGTATGGACCACCAGACAGCAGAACAGAGGACCATCAAAAGAAATCTGGTAATTGTCCAGATACTTAAAAAGCTCATCCTCCTGAATTCTCCCTTCTATGAGGGTGGAATAGAAGTTCGCCTGTAAAAGCGGGAGGGAGTTCAGGTAGTAGGTCTGTAGAACCTCCATGCTTTTCTTTTCACTGATTTCCTGGTCTATTTTTTCTTTTAATTTTGCAAAGACATTGGAAAGCTCGCTGGCGTTTAGCGGTTTTAAAACGTATTCATCAACCTCCAGATGTACCGCCTCTCTTGCGTATTCAAATTCGTCAAATCCGGTGAACAGCAGCACATGGGTAGAAGGGTAATCCTGTTTGATATGACTGCACAGATCCAGCCCGTCCATATAGGGCATATGGATATCGGACATTACCACATCCGGCTGGTATTCCTCCATCATCTCCAGTGCCTTTACTCCGTTGTTTGCATGGCCAATCACAGAAAATCCCAGCTCTGTCCAGGGAAGCTTCTGCATAATCATCTGAATCACTTCTTCTTCATCATCTACAAGCAGTAAGGTGTATTGACTCATTTTTTTTCTCCAAAAAAGTAATATGAAAGCTAATGCTCATTATAACAAAAAAAGAGTGCCAGACCAACAATAAAATGTCTGACACTCCATTAACTTCATTCAATACTGATTTTCAGCTTTTCAGTACTTATTTCTTCTGTACATATTTCAGGCAGTCAAGAGTAACGGCTACCAGAATAATGATACCGGAGAATACGAACTGCAGGTTGGTATCGATACCGAGGATGGTAAGAGAGTAGGTTAATGCGGTAAAGATGAATACACCGGTTACCACGCCGGATATCTTACCGATACCACCGGTAAAGGAAACACCACCAACTACGCAGGCTGCAATGGCATCCATATCCCAGCCCTGTCCATAAGCGGCAGAACCGGAACCAACCATACGGATACATTCAAGCCAGGTACCGAAACCATACAGAACACCTGCCATAGCGAATGCGCTAAGTGTAACCAGGAATACGGAGATACCGGATACAGCGGCTGCCTCAGAGTTTCCACCGACTGCATATAAGTTTTTACCGAAGGTAGTTTTGTTCCAGATAAACCATACGATGATAATTGCAGCCAGTGCCCAGAGAATAATGGTAGGGAAACCATTGATCTTAGGAATAATCATGCTGGGAATGGAGGACTCAATTGCACCAAAGGATACACCCTTTGTAGCATAAGTTACCAGACCGAAGATAATCAGCATGTTTGCCATTGTGGAAATGAAGGGATGCATCTTGAACTTTGCGGTAAAGAATCCTGCAATTGTGGTAAAAAAGGTACAAAACAGAATACATAAAAACAAAGCAAGGAAAACTCTCACAACAATGGGAAGCCCGGTAAAGTCGAAAATGTGTCCGAATACACCACCGGTATTGATTCCCTGATGCATGACAATCGTAGCGGTGGTCATACCCATACCAACCATTCGACCAACGGAAAGGTCGGTTCCGGCAAGGAGAATCAGTCCGGCTACACCAAGGGCAAGGAACATTCTGGGAGATGCCTGTTGCAGGATGTTAAGTACATTGTTGTAGGTAAGAAGAGGAGTGCCCTTCTTGATTGGTGTGATGATGCAAAGCGCGATGAAAATCAGCAGGATTGCAATATAAAGTCCATTCTGTAAGAAGAAAGAACGACAATTAAAGGTATATTTGTAATTTTCCCATTTCTGGGCTTTAGACTGTGTGAATGTAAATCTGGAAAGACGCAGCATATCAATCAAATGATATTTATGACGGTATGCTTCATGCCTTCTGTCTTTAATTTCCTGATATTCTTTTTCTAATTCCAGCTTTGCATTGGAAAGACGATTCTTATGTACATAGTTTTCGTCCTTGATTTCCTGCTTGTCAGAAAGCTTGGAAAGATTTTCTTTGTGCTGTTTCTGCAATTCAGCAACTTTTTCGTTATAACGAATCTTAGCCTGCTCCTTTTCGGCAGCGCAGCTTTCTTTTACAGGAGTGAAATACTCTGTATCAAAATGCTCCTTCAAATAGCTTTCTGCATCGGCAATCAGCTTTTCAACTTCAGCTTTATTTTTGTTTTCTACAGCCGTTGCTTTGTCAAGGTTTTTCTGGATTTCAGCAATCTTGCTGTTTTTTTCACTTTTTGATAAAGTACGGTCACGTTTGATACCGTCGATTGCGTTTTCGTATGTGATTACCTTTGCAGTACCGTCTGCACGTAAGGCATCAATTTTTTTCTGTATTCCACCGACATAATCGTCGATTGGCTGACGTAAGGCGATTTCCTCCGCAGCCGTAAGAATTTTATTATTAGCCATATTTGTCTTACCCCTCGTTTATAGGTATTTTGCACTGAGTCTTAAAAGTTCTTCCTGATTGGTTTCCTTTGTGTTGACAATCCCGGAGAGATGTCCGTTGGACATAACACCAATTCGGTTTGTAATACCAAGAATTTCAGGCATTTCAGAAGATACAACAATAATTGTTTTTCCTTCTTTTGCCATCTTAATGATTAACTCATAGATTTCATATTTTGCACCTACATCGATTCCTCGAGTGGGTTCATCCATCATGAATACCTGAGGTCCTCTTTCAAGCCACTTACCGAAGATAACCTTTTGCTGATTACCGCCGGAAAGACTGGTAATCATATCGTCCGGTCCCATGCACTTTGTATGCATGATTTTAATTTCCTTAGCAGTGGAGTTTACCATCTTTGTATCAGAAAGAGCCGGTCCATTCTTATAAGCATTCAGATTTGCAATGGTGGTGTTGAAAGTAAGGTCAGTCTTTAAAAAGAGGCCGTTTGCCTTACGTTCCTCTGTAATCATTGCAAAGCCGTAATCCATGGCTTCCTTTGCACTGGTGAAGTTCATCAGCTTGCCATTCAGATATACGCGGCCTGCAGCTCTGGTACGTACACCAAAAATAGTTTCCAGAAGTTCGGTACGTCCGGCACCAACCAGACCGTATAATCCGAAAATCTCACCTTTCCGGACATCAAAGGAAATATCCTGCAGATGGGGTTCATACTTGGTAGACAGGTGCTGTATGGATAAAACAACATCGCCAGGGGTATTGTCCACAGGAGGAAAACGATTTTCCAATACACGACCAACCATGGCAGCAATTAATTCATTCATGTTGGTATCTTTGGCATCCTTGGTCATGACAAGATTACCATCCCGGAGAACGGAAATCTGATCACAGATTTCAAAAATCTCATCCATTTTGTGGGAGATATAAATTAAGGAAATTCCCTGGGATTTCAACATTCTCATCATTTCAAAAAGCTTATTAACTTCCTGAACCGTGAGAGAAGAGGTGGGCTCATCAAGAACAATTACCTTGGCGTTATAAGAGATTGCCTTGGCAATCTCACACATTTGACGCTGAGAAACAGACATTTTTCTCATTGGCTGTTCCAGATTGACCGTCATGCCTAATTTACGGAAAAGGTCGGATGCCTCCCTTTTCATTCTTCCTTCATCCACCATACCCATCGCGTTGCGGGGATAGCGTCCGAGGAATAAATTATCTACTACATTTCTTTCCAGACACTGATTCAATTCCTGATGCACCATTGCAATTCCGTTTTCAAGGGCATCCTTAGGACCGGAAAAGCTTACTTCTTTTCCTTCCAGATAAATCGAACCTTCATCTTTTTGATAGGTGCCGAAGAGACACTTCATCATTGTTGACTTACCAGCGCCATTTTCACCCATAAGACCCATAACCGTGCCTTCTTTCACATCCAGATTGATGTGATCGAGAACCCGGTTTCGTCCGAAGGATTTGCACATGCCGCGTATGGATAAGACAATGTTATCTTTCTTGTTTTCCATTGCGCTTACTCCTGTCATAGATTAGTTGCATTGTTTCTTAAAAAAGTTTAGGGAGAATTTCTTCTCCCTAAACGATTCAAATCCTATCGGTTTTTTACTGATTAAGGATTGACATGTATGAAGCTGCGTTATCTGTCTTAACCATGTTGATTGCAAATGCATCATACTGGCTAGGATTTCCTAAACGGTTTGTAATGTTAGACTCCGTCTGTCCATCACCACCGATGTACTCAACTTCGAGATTTAAGAGATCATCGTATTTCTGCAGCAGAGGCTGATAAGTAGAACTCAGGAAGTTATCAGCAGCGTTGTAGATGTTCAGCCATACCTTCTTGGAAGGATGAGCAGTTGCATCAAGCTGTGTAGAAACAGGTGCCCAGGTAACGGTGGAATCTGTGAAATCCTGATAGTTGTCAGCAGTAACTGCTACGTTTAATGCGTAGTAAGAACGCTGATCAGCATCGTATTTGTAAACATCATCGGATAATACGTTGCCTGCATCATCAGCAGTACCGATACCGGTATCAATGTCAACACCATCTAAGGCGTTACGCAGAACACGAAGAGTTAAATAAGCCTGAACATCAGCGTGCTGGCTGATGGTTCCGCCGTATCCCTCTGCAATAGCTGCAACAGCATCGCTGTTTGCATCGTATCCGAAGGTAGGAACTTTGTTGTCTTTGGACCAAGCATTGAACATGGACATTCCCATACCATCATTGTTAGATGCAACGATATCAATCTGATCGCCGAAGGAAGAAGACCAGGTACCGATTGCGTTACCAGCGGTAGCAGCATCCCATGTTGCACCAGCGGAGTTCTTCATTTCCTGAGAAGCAAGCTCACGAACCACATATTCTTTACCGTTTACGGTAATCTTACCATCCTGTACAACGGTAGCAGAACCGTCTACGTTGGTTCCGGCAGGATCACTTACGATATTGCCGTCAGCTTCAATCGCTGTGCCAAGAGCTTTACGAACACCTCTGGTACGAGCGATGGAATCGTTGTGTCCGATATCACCGATTGCAAGTACATATCCGATTACGCCATCTCCGTTACGGTCGATGGAATCAATGTTTGCCTCAATGTAATCAGCAATCATCTGTCCCTGAAGTTCAGCACCCTGGTTTGCATCGAAACCTACATAATAGGTATCTTTGTTAAAGTTTAATGCATTCATGTCCAGTTCGCCGGTGGAACTGTTGGAAGGCTGACGGTTAAACCATACTAAGGGCTTATCCTTATTTGCTACATCTCCGGTAGCAGCAACCTCTGCGGTAGCGGAGGAATCTGTTGTCTCTGTATTAGCGTCAGAGGCAGCAGGAGCGGTGGTTGCAGCGCTATCATTGGAACCACATCCTACAGCGGACATAGCGAAGATAGCAGCCATGGTTAATACAACAAGTTTCTTTTTCATGTTTATTACTCCCTTTCTTTTGTTGATATTTACAGTATACGGGATTTTTACATGTTTTCTATAGAATATTTTTCGGTTCACATTAAAAATTTTACTGATATTTTCGTTATTTTTTATAGAGACACCATATTTTCTGCGTTTTTTTAAAGCACTATGTATACCTATATGCGGTATGTGCAGGATTATGATTGTACAGGGTTTCCAAATATGATAGGATAAAAGGCAGATCAGCAGGTCACAGGATAGGGATTTTGGTTTGCAGACAAGGAGGATTGATTATGGTAAAACATATTATTATCTGGACATTGAGGTATAGTGATAGAAGATGAAAAAATCCAACCTTTCTCTTTCGCGCATGATTACCATACTTGTTGTGTTTCTGGTCACCATTTTTTTACTATGGTCCACCTTTTTGTTCTTATCACTTTACACCACCGGTATGAAAGAGAATGCCAAAACAACCAGTGAACAGGCGGTGGTGCAGGCATCCAATGCGATCGCTAATTATATAGAAGATATGCAGGATATTATGAGCATGGTGCAGAACAGTTTTACCGTCAGCCCGGAGGAACAGCAGAAAACATTGGAAATGCTCTGCCGCGTCCGTTCAGACCTGGTTGCTATTTACGTTTATAATGCGGACGGGAAGCTGGAGGACTCCTATACCGGCGGACGGGCTATGAAACAGAACTATTTGAAGGATTTGTCTTACATTTCCAGAGAATTTTATAATCCCCAGACCCTTTACCTTTCAGAACCGCATGTGGAATCCATGCTGCAGGATTATTATCCCTGGGTGGTATCGGTGCTGCAGGAAATTACAATAGCGGATGGGGAAAAGGCCAGGGTTGTTATTGATATCCGGTTTTCCCAAATTTCCGATTATGTAGATAATGTGGGAATTGGTCAGCATGGATACTGTTTTATTGTGGATGCGAATGGGGAAATCATTTATCATCCCCAACAGCAGCTGTTATATTCCGGATTGAAAGAAGAACCGGCAAGGGCGTTGGATTTGGAGCAGGAAGGTACCTTTGAAACGGATGAACTCATCTGCAGCGTGCAGAAGCTGAAGCGGTGTACCTGGAAAGTGGTGGGAGTCAGCTATGTCAGTGAGATGGTGACGACAAAAGCAATGGAACTCCTGAAGAATATCTGTGTGATTTTCACTGTGATTTTTCTTGTAACGGTAATTGTCAGCATGCTCATGTCCAGACTTGTCACCCATCCGATACAACGCCTTATACAGGCAATGGGAGACTTTGAACGGAATGCAGCGGAATATGTGTATCAGCCGGTGACAGGAACTATGGAGATCTCGGCTCTTTCACAGTCTTTTGAGCATATGGTGGGAAAGATCCAGAATCTGATGAATCAGGTGCGTCAGGAAGAAATTTCCCTGCGTAAGACAGAATTAAAAGCGTTACAGGCACAGATTAATCCCCATTTCCTGTACAATACGCTGGATGCCATCGGGTGGCTTTGTGAGGCGGAGCGCTGTCAGGATGCAGTGGAGATGGTAAATGCCCTGGCAAAACTGTTTCGTATCAGTATTAGTAAAGGCCATGAATTGATTACCATTGAAAAAGAAGTAGAGCATGCAAAAAGCTATCTGAAAATTGAAAACTTCCGCTATAAAAATCAGTTTACCTATGAATTCCAGGTGGAAGAACAATGTCTTCCCTGTTATTGTAACAAAATTACCTTACAACCTATTATCGAAAATGCCATTAATCATGGGTTGAGCCGTATGGTAGATGAAGGTCATATTCTGATTCGCATCTATGGGGAAGGCGACGATATTGTCTTCCAGGTGGAGGATAATGGTGTAGGCATGACGGAAGAACAGTGCAATTTTATTTTAGATAAAGAACCGGGGGATAATTCGGGTATCGGAATTAAAAATGTGAATGACAGAGTCAAAATCTATTTTGGAAAGGAATATGGGCTTTCCATTCAAAGCGAACTGGATGAAGGAACCATCGTGACGATACGGATGCCAAAAGTAGTGCAGAAGGATGCTGCCGGATGGGAGAAAGTCTGAAAAAGAAATGCGGAAAAGTGGGAGAAAAATCTTCAGTTTATTTTTGATACTGGTGTTCCTGTTCTGCCTGTGGGGATGCAGCAAACGGGTGGAGAGCGGAAAAACCCGGATTGCGGTTATCACGAAGTCCACGACCAGCGCTTTCTGGAAAAGCGTGTACGCAGGTGTACGTGCTGCCTCTGTGGAATACAATGTCAACATTACTTTTGATGGACCGGAAACGGAGGAGGATTACGAGAAACAGAACATGCTGGTGCACCAGGCAATGGAAGAGGGAGTGGATGCCATTGTATTTTCGGCAGTGGATTACAACGCCAGTGCAGGGGTTATAGATCAGGCAGCCCAGCAGGGGATCAAAGTAATTGTCATTGACAGTGATGTAAACAGCACCAGGGTATCCTGCAGGATCGGAACCGACAATTATGAAGCAGGTGGTATGGCCGGCAGGGCAGCTTTGGAAACGGATGGAAAAGAACTCTATGTAGGTATTGTCAACTATGGAATCAATTCTGCCAATGGACAGCAGAGAGAGCAGGGATGCAGGAATGTGCTGGGTGAGGATACACGGGTCAGGGAGATTACCACCATCAATGTACTTTCCACTATAGAAGATGCCAGGGAGGAAACCCGGAAGATGCTGCGCTCCAATCCGCAGATGAATGTTGTGGTCACCTTTAACGAATGGACTAGCCTGGGAGTAGGATGGGCAATCCGGGATCTGAAACTGGCAGACAGCGTTCATGTGGTGGCTTTTGACTCCAATGTGGTTTCTGTAGGAATGCTGGAGACCGGGGAGGTGGATGCCCTCATTGTGCAGAATCCTTATGCGATGGGATATCTGGGAATTGAAACGGCAGTGAGTCTTGTAAATGGACAGACCAATGTTCCTGCTGAGATAGATACCGCTACCACCATCGTCACCAAAGACAATATGTACGAGCCGGAATGCCAAAAGATTCTGTTTCCTTTTAATGAAAGTAAAGAGTAACATTTTATATTTATCTCAATCAAAAAATTTGCATTTTATTTTTGTACAGAATACCATATAATCTTGTTATCAGATAAATTTTAATTCAGTATTGGACTGTCTATAAAATCTTATAGAAAAGGCTGTAACAATGACCTATAATTCTCTTGGATTTTTTGTATTTTTTGCAATCTTTTTAATATGCTATTTGTTGATGCCAGACATAAAGCTGCGGCAGGCAGTGATTCTCGTAGGCAGTCTCACATTTTACCTGTTGGCAGCAGGCCCGGCAGTGCTGATGATTCTCATCGGCACTGCTGTCGTCGTTTATCTGTGCAGCAGACAGATTGCAAAAATTTATGTTGGGTATGATAAGGAAAAAGAGGGACTGCCCCCCAAGGAACAGGCAGCACTTTTTGCGGAATATAAGAAAAAAAGCAAAAAATACCTGGTGGCGGCGCTGGTTCTCATCGTGGGATTTCTGGTGTTTGTGAAGATGGCGCGGCTTTTGCATGTGCAGAGTATTCTGGTGCCTATCGGCATTTCCTACTATACCTTTTCCTCGGTGGGTTATCTCCTGGACATTTACTGGAAAAAGGCATCCTGTGAGAACAATTTTTTGAAACTACTGTTATGCATGACCTATTTTCCCCATATTGTTCAAGGGCCGATCGGAAGATATGACAAATTGCTGAAACAATTTGATGCATTGCCGAAGCCGGAGTATCAGCGGATCTGCTTCGGACTTCAGCGGATGCTCTGGGGATTCTTCAAAAAAATGGTGGTGGCAGACAGGCTGGCATTGTATACAACAGCGGTCTGGAACATGCCGGATTATCATGCCGGGCTGGAAATGCTTTTTGCCATTGTACTGGGTGCGGTGGAATTATATGCAGATTTTTCCGGATGTATGGATATCGTGTGCGGAGCTGCCCAGACCATGGGCGTGACATTGGATGAAAACTTCCGCCGTCCCTTCTTTGCCAAAAACGCGGCAGAGTTCTGGCGGCGCTGGCACATCACCCTGGGAACCTGGTTCAAAGACTATATTTATATGCCCATCGCCATGAATCCCCGTTTTATGAAATGGGCAGTGAAGGTGCGGAAAAACCATGGAAACCGTGCCGGACAGGTGGTGTCTGCAGCCGTTCCGTTGACTGTAGTGTGGTTACTCACCGGACTGTGGCATGGTACCGGCATGAACTATGTAGTCTGGGGCTTATATTGGGGCATCCTTATTATATTGGAAACTATTTTTGCCAAGGAAACCAAACAACTGAATGCAAAGCTGCACATTGACCCGAAAAAGAAATGGTTCCAGATTTTCCAGATGGTACGCACTTTCCTGGTGTTCTGCGTGGGCAGGATGCTTACCGTTACCGGAACACTGACAGGTTTTACCGTACTGGTGCGTCAGCTTTTTGCAGGGAGCGGAATCCGTGCCTTTACCCAGGGAAGCCTGTTCGGTTTCGGATTAGACCGGAAAAATTTCATCGTGGCACTCATTGGAGTGGCATTGATCTGGATTGTTGATATTTTGCAGGAGCACATCCCGATCCGGGAATGGCTGGCGAAGCGCCCCCTGCCTGTGCGGTGGCTGGTGTACTACAGTGCCTGCGTGATTCTGCTTATTTTTGCCAGATATGGCTCGGCCTATGATGCCAGCTCGTTCATATATGGTGGTTTTTAATCGAAATAATTAAATAATCAGAAAAAGGAGAAAACTTATGAGAGAAAAAATTTTAGATGTATTGGAAGAAAACTATCCCGAAATCGACTTTGAATGTTCCGAGGAATTAGTGGATGACGGAATTTTAGACTCCCTCACCATTGTGGGAATCATCTCTGCTCTGTCCATGGAATTTGGTGTCGAACTCCCCTACGAAGACATCATCCCCGAAAACTTCAACTCCGTCGATGCCATGGCTGAACTTATCGAGAAGTACCTTTAATAGAAATGAACTACCAACCAACGCAGAGTGTTCCGTCCCTGCGTTCCCCTGTAGTACCTTTGAAAACC